>NZ_JBEXOV010000066.1:0-42049 GCF_040611715.1 Streptomyces sp. NPDC006544
GCCGGCGTGCGGCCGGGCGGGGCCGCGGCGGTCAGCGGCCGCCGCGCGCCGGAGCCGGAGCGCCCGTGTTGCCGGCCGTCCGGTCATCCGCCCCGACGCCGATCCGGAGGGTGGCCGGTGCGGGTGCGGCGCAGCAGCCCCCGGCCAGGTCCTCGGCCGGGTCCGGCTGGTCGAAGAGGCCGGCACCGCCGCACACCCCGGTCTCGGGGAGGACGAGTTCGACCCGCTCGGCGGCCTCGCGGTCGCCGGCCAGGGCCGCGGCGACGGAGCGGACCTGCTCGTAGCCCGTGAGGGCGAGGAAGGTCGGGGCGCGGCCGTAGGACTTCATGCCGACGAGGTAGACGTCCCGCTCGGGGTGGGACAGCTCGTTCGCGCCGTGGGGGTAGGCGGTGCCGCAGGAGTGGACGTTCGGGTCGATGAGCGGGGCGAGGCCCACGGGGGCCTGGAGGCGCTCGTCGAGAGCCAGGCGCAGCTCGGAGACGAAGGTGAGGTCCGGGCGGAAGCCGGTGAGGACGATGACCTCGTCGACCGGGTCGAGGCGGCGGCCGTCCTCCCCCACGAGGATCAGCCGGCCGCCGTCGCGTTCGACGGCGGCGGTGCGGAACCCGGTGGCCGCGGTGGCGTGGCCGGCCTCGACGGCGGCCTGGGCACGCCGGCCCAGGGCGCCGCGGGCGGGAAGCTGGTCGGCCGCTCCGCCCCCGAAGGTGTCGCCGCCGATCCCGCGCCGCAGGATCCAGGTGGCGTGGGTGGCCGGTACGTCCTCGGCGAGGCCGGCGAGGAGGGCCAGGGCGGTGAAGGCCGAGGCGCCGGTGCCGACGACGGCGGTGCGCCGGCCCGCGTACCGGGCCCGTACGGCCGGGTCGGTGAGGTCGGGGACGCGGTAGGAGATCCGGTCGGCGGCGGTGCGCTCGCCCAGGGCGCGCAGACCGTCGCCGCCGAGCGGGTTCGGCGTGGTCCAGGTGCCGGAGGCGTCGATCACGGCGCGGGCCGTGATCCGCTCCTCGCGTCCGTCCGCACCCAGGAGGTGGACGGTGAAGGGCTGGGCCTCGCGGCCGGAGTCGACGACCCGGTCGCGGCCGGCCCGGGAGACACCGGTGACCC
This sequence comes from Streptomyces sp. NPDC006544, assembly GCF_040611715.1. NCBI lineage: Bacteria > Bacillati > Actinomycetota > Actinomycetes > Kitasatosporales > Streptomycetaceae > Streptomyces > Streptomyces sp. NPDC006544. The sequence goes on from NZ_JBEXOV010000066.1 coordinate 1,102, forward strand.
GGGCGCCGTAGCGGACGCGGTCGCCGAGGGCGTCGGCGAGCGGCTGGAGGTAGAGCGTGGCCCAGTCGCCGCCGTTGGGGTAGGCGGCGCCGTCGGGGCGGGCCCACCCGGTCGGGGCGAGGAGCTTCTCGGCGGACGGGTCGACGACCTCGGACCAGGTGGAGAAGAGCCGTACGTGTGCCCACTCGCGCACCGCGGACCCGGCGACGGGACCGGACTCCAGGACGAGGGGCTCGATGTCCCGCTCGATGAGCCGGGCCGCTGCCGCGAGGCCGATCGGTCCGGCGCCGATCACGACGACGGGCAGGGCTTCGGTGGATGCGTTCACGACGGACTCCCTATTGATTCGACATGTGTCGATGTCCTGAGGACTCCAGACTGGCACCGTGTATCGACGTTCGTCAACATAGACATCTGTCGAATTTCTGGCGATGATGGAGGGCATGTCGACCACGAAGGCGTTGCCCCTGCTGGAGCCGGACGCGGCCCCGTGCTGCCCGCCGCTGTCGGAGCGCCCGCTGACGTCCGAGGAGGCCCAGCGGTCCGCCGTCATGTTCAAGGCGCTGGGCGATCCCGTGCGCCTGCGGCTGTTCTCCCTGGTGGCCTCGCACGAGGGCGGCGAGGCCTGCGTGTGCGACATCTCCGACGTCGGCGTCTCCCAGCCGACCGTCTCCCACCACCTGAAGAAGCTGAAGGACGCCGGTCTGCTCTCCTCCGAGCGGCGCGGCACCTGGGTGTACTACCGGGTGGAACCGGCCGTACTGGCCGCGATGGGCCGGCTCCTCGTCCGGACCGGCGCGGCATGAGCTTTTGCGTCGAGCCACTGACCGGTACCCACGCGCAGGAGGCCCTGGCCATCTACCAGGCGGGCATCGACGAGGGGAACGCCACCTTCGAGACCTCCGCCCCCAGTTGGGCCCGGTTCGACGCGGCGAGGCTGCCCGGGCACCGCTTCGCCGCGCTCGGCCCCGACGGGAAGCTGCTCGGCTGGGTGGCCGCGTCGAAGGTCTCCGACCGCCGCGCGTACGCGGGCGTGGTCGAGCACTCGGTGTACGTACATCCGGACGCCCGGGGCCGCGGCGTCGCCCGCGCGCTGCTGGACGCGCTGATCACCTCGACCGAGGCGGCCGGCATCTGGACGATCCAGTCGGGCGTCTTCCCGGAGAACACCGCGAGTCTGGAGCTGCACCGGCGGGCCGGATTCCGGGTGATCGGAACCCGCGAGCGGATCGGCCTCCACCATGACGTGTGGCGCGACGTGGTCCTGCTGGAACGCCGGAGCCGCACCGTCGACGGCTGACCGCCCCGCCCGGGACGGGCCGTCGGCCGGGGTCGCGGCGCCTACCGGCCGGTGGCGTCGAACTTCCGCCGCCGGGCCAGCGACACGTGGACGAGGGCGACCAGGACCGGGACCTCGATCAGGGGGCCCACGACGCCCGCCAGCGCCTGACCGCTCGTGACGCCGAAGGTGGCGATCGCGACCGCGATGGCCAGCTCGAAGTTGTTGCCGGCCGCCGTGAAGGCCAGCGTGGCGGTGCGGTCGTACGGCAGGCCGACGGCCCTGCCGAGGGCGAAGGAGCCGAACCACATGACCGCGAAGTACACGAGGAGCGGGAGCGCGATCCGCGCGACGTCCAGCGGGTGCGAGGTGATCGTCCTTCCCTGGAGGGCGAAGAGGGTGACGATCGTGAAGAGCAGGCCGTAGAGGGCCCAGGGACCGATCCTCGGCAGGAAGCCGGACTCGTACGCCTCTCGGCCGAGTTTCCGCTCGCCGACGCGGCGGGTGAGGTAGCCGGCGAGCAGCGGGACGCCGAGGAAGACGACGACGTTGAGCGCGATCTTCCACAGGGAGACGTCGAGGTGCTCGCCGTCGCCCAGGCCGAGCCGGGCGGGGAGCAGATCGAGGTAGAACCAGCCCAGCAGGCCGAAGGCGACGACCTGGAAGGCCGAGTTCAGGGCCACCAGCACGGCTGCGGCTTCGCGGTCGCCGCAGGCGAGGTCGTTCCAGATGACGACCATGGCGATGCAGCGGGCCAGGCCGACGATGATCAGGCCGGTGCGGTACTCGGGCAGGTCGGCCAGGAAGATCCAGGCCAGCGCGAACATGACGGCCGGGCCGACGAGCCAGTTGACGACGAGCGAGGAGACGATGAGCCGCCGGTCTCCGGTGACCGCGTCGAACCTGTCGTACCGGACCTTCGCGAGCACCGGGTACATCATCACGAGCAGGCCGACCGCGATCGGGAGGGAGATGCCGCCGGTCTCCACCACGGCGAGGGCGTCGCCCAGGCCGGGGACCAGCCGGCCCAGCCCCAGACCGAGGGCCATGGCGAGCAGGATCCACACGGCGAGGAAGCGGTCCAGGGTGGACAGCCTGCCCACCACCCCGCCGCCTTCGGCGGCCGTCGGCCTCCGGGGGGCGACCGGTTCGGCGGCGGGCATCAGCAGGACCTCTTGCGGCCGGCCGCGGTGGTCGTACGGGCCGCTGCGGCCAGGTCCGCGAACCGGCCCGCGAGGGCTTCGAGGGCCTCCGGACGCAGCCGGTAGTACGTGAAGCGGCCGCACGGCTCGGTGTCCACGACCCCGGCCTCCCGCAGGACCCGCAGGTGGTTGGAGAGATTCGTCTGCTTCGCGCCCGTCTCCTCGACGAGGTGCGTGGTGCACAGGGTCTCCCGGGCGAGCAGGGTCACGATCTCCAGCCGCAGCGGGTCGGCGAGAACCTTGATCAGGTCAGCATTGGCTGATGTCAGCATGGGCTGATATTTTCACATCAGCGGTGACCGATACCACTGGCGCCGCCCGGCCTTCGTCGCGCACGAGAAGAGAACCTGCCGTGTCCAAGCCGTCCGTGCTGTTCGTCTGCGTCCACAACGCCGGTCGCTCCCAGATGGCCGCAGCCTGGCTGACCCACCTCGCCGGGGACCGCATCGAGGTCCGCTCCGCGGGTTCCGCCCCCGCCGGCGCGGTGAACCCGGCCGCGGTCGAGGCCATGCGCGAGGTCGGCATCGACATGTCCGCCGAGACCCCCTCGATCCTCACCGTGGACGCGGTGAGGGCCTCGGACGTATGCGTCACCATGGGCTGCGGCGACGCCTGCCCCGTCTTCCCGGGCAAGCGCTACCTCGACTGGGCACTCGAAGACCCCGCGGGCCGGGGCGTCGAGGCCGTACGCCCGATCCGCGAGGAGATCAGGAAGCTCGTCGAGGGCCTGATCGCGGAGATCGCCCCCGCCCGGCCGGCCTGAGCGTGCACAGCGGCGGCCGCGCGCACCGGCGGCCGCGTCGCGGGTCGGGCTACGGGTCCAGGGGGAAGAGGGCCAGGGCGCCGGTGATCTCCAGGAGCCGCTGGAGTTGGGAGTTGAGGGCTGCCAGCCGGATGACGCCGCCGGACTCCTGCGCCGTGCGCCGCGCGGCGAGGAGGACGTTGAGCGCCGAGGAGTCACAGAAGCTCAGCCGGCTGCAGTCGATCACCACGGCCTTGACCGGCGAGGCGTGGGCGAGGGCCTCGGTGAGGGCGCGCTGCAGGACGGGCGCGGTCTCGATGTCGAGTTCGCCGACGGGCCTGACCGCGACGGTGCGGTCCAGGACCTCCACGGCGATGTTCTTTCCGCCGGCCCCGCGTGGAGGGCGTTCGACCATGGGTGGATCACTCCTTGGATGTACGGGCGTGGCCCCGCGACCCGGTCGCCCGGTCCGGTCGGGTCGGGAGCCGCAGGTCACGTGTCGTGCTGGCCGTGCGTGTCCTCGCGAAGATCGTAGACGGAGCCGTGGCGTGGGCGCGTCCGGCGGGGCCCGGCTCCGACGCCTCTCCGCACACGGACGCGGGCCCTGCTCGACCCCCCATACCTCCTCGTCGGACAACTGAAAATCTATCTTGGCCATCGTAGACAATCGGAAGCGTCATGGCTATGGTTTCTCTCGTGGCCGAGACCGAGCAGGAGGAGATGACACCGCACGCCCCGTTCGGCCGTCTCGACGACGACGACTACCCCGCCTACACCACGGGCCGGGCCGCGGACATGCTCGGCACGACCCAGGCCTTCCTCCGCGCCCTCGGCGAAGCCCGCCTCATCACCCCGCTGCGCTCCGAGGGCGGCCACCGCCGCTACTCCCGCTACCAGCTGCGCATCGCCGCCCGCGCCCGGGAACTCGTCGACCAGGGCACCCCCATCGAGGCCGCCTGCCGCATCATCATCCTCGAGGACCAACTCGAAGAGGCCCAGCGCCTCAACGCCGAATACCGCCGCGCGAGCGGGACACCCCAGGCGGCCGCCGGGACCTGAGGGCGACGACCCGGCCGAGCGGACCCGGTCAGACCCGGCGGACGCACCGGCGGACGCACCGGCAGACCGGATCCGGCCGTCGATCCGCGCAGTTCGACGGCCCCGCGGGTGGGTCACACGGTGAGAGCAACCGAACGCGCGCAACCGGCGACGTCGTGTGTCCAATGGGCCGTATCGGGTTTTCGCGTCCATCGTTCACGGGAGTGCCATGCGTCTGCCGTCCGATCCGCCCGACGACGTGTCCCCGCCGCCGCGGAAGGGTCAGGGCAGCGCAGGGCGGGTGGCGATGAGTTCGGTCTCGGCCGTGCTGATCACACTCACGTGCATCCTCGTGCCCGTCTCCCTGCTCACCGTCTGGGTGCACGACATCGTGCTGGACACCGGCCGCTACGTGTCCACGGTCTCCCCGCTCGCCTCGAACCCGGCGATCGAGGCCGCCGCCGTCCACCGCATCACCGAAGCGGCCGACGTCCGGGTCGACGGCGCCGAGGTCGCGTCGGACCTCGCGAAGTGGCTGGAGTCCCAGGGGCTGCCGCCCCGCGTCGGAACGGCGGTCAAGGCGCTGGGGCCGCAGCTGGACTCGGCTGCGGACACGGCCGTCTCCAAGGTGGCGACCCGGTTCGTCGAGAGCGACCGGTTCGAGACCGTCTGGACCACCGCGAACCGCGTCGCCCACTCCGCGGTGGTGCACGCACTGACCGGTGAGGGCCGCGGCGCGGTGGGCGTCGAGGACGGCACCGTCACCCTCGACGTCGGCGCCGCCGTGGAGAAGGTCAAGGAAGACCTCGTGAACGCCGGTCTGTCCCCGGCCGAGAAGATCCCCGAGGTCCACAAGCAGATGGTGCTCTTCCAGTCCGAGGAGTTGGAGAAGGTCAGGGGCGCGGCCCACCTCCTCGACGTCGTCGGCAACTGGATGCCCGTGCTCACCGTGGTCCTCGGCGCCGTCGGAGTGATGCTCGCCCGGCGCCGCCGCCGGGCCCTGGTGGCCACGGCACTCGGCGCGGCCGGCGCCTGTCTCCTCGTCGCCATCGTGCTGGTCGTCGTTCGCCACTACTACCTCGACCACCTCCCCGCGGAGGTCCAGTCACCGGCGGCGGCCGCGGCGGTCTTCGACACCCTGGTGCGGTTCCTGAAGGTGAGCCTGCGGACCGCGCTGGTCCTCGGGGTCGTCGTGGCGCTCGGCGCCTACCTCTCCGGCGCCGGCCGGCTGCCGCGCGGCGTGCGCGGCCGCGCCGAACGCGCGGCCGACTCCGCCGCCGGATGGGGCGCCGGCCACGGCGTGCACACCGGGCGGGTCGGCACGTGGGTACAGGCCCGCCGGGGCGCGCTCACCATCGGCGTACTGCTCGTCCTCGCGCTCGTGTTCGCGCTGTGGAACCACCCGACGGTACTGACCGTCCTGCTCCTGGTCCTCGTCCTGCTCGCCGTGCTCGCCGTGCTGGCCCTGCTGGCGGCCGGCGGCCGCGCCTCGCAGACGGCTCAGCCCGGGCCGGCGGGGACGGCGGGTCCGACGGGCCGGACCGGGGACCGCTGAGCGGGGAGCCGCGCCCCGTCGGCGCGTCACGGCCGCGGAGGGTCCGCGGGCGTGCGGAGCCAGGTCGCCGGGAGGGGCTCGTGGGCGACCACGTACCCGACGGCGAGGGCGAGGGTGATGACGATGAAGAACATGATGAGCCAGGACAGCAGGACGAAGACCGAGCCGAGGCTGCCGAACTGCTGCATGCTGCGCTCGACGGCATGGGGCATGTAGATCTGCGATCCCACGGTCAGGAACTGCTCACCGAACCCGGCCAGCAGCGCACCGGGCAGCAGGGGCAGCCACGGGACGCGGCCACCGAGCAGCAGGTGCGGCGTCCACCACCACAGCAGGGTGCCGCTGACCACCGCGAAGGCGAAACCGGCGGCCCGGCCGGTGCCGAAGGCCGTCTGCACCAGCCCCTGGAACAGCAGGGCGACCAGCCAGACGGCGAGCCAGGCCAGCCAGCGCCAAGCGGCGACCCGGGCCTTGGCCTTGGGCAGGTGCCAGCAGCGCTCGCACGTCTTCTGCAGGGCGCGACTGCACGCGGTGGCCGACAGCAGCGTCACCACGACCCCCACTCCGCCCGTGCTCGCCAGGACCGTGGAATCGGTGGCGGAGTACATCGACCGCACCTGGTCCAGTGCGGCGTCCCGGAGGCCCAGTGTCGTACGGATGGACGCGACGAGCTGGCCCTGGAGCCAGTCGGGAGCGAGGGCCGCGATGACGAAGACGGCCGGCAGCGCGCCGAGGAAGGCCTGGGCGGCCAGCCTGGTCGCGCAGTCCAGGACCCTGACCGTCGCGAGCTGGTCCAGGAGCCGGCCGAGCAGCGGGGTGTGCTTGCGCATCCAGCCCGGGACGGCGCGAAAGCGATGTCCGGCCTCCGGTTCGGGCACGGCGGAACTCCTCGGGGCGCGGTTCGCGGCGGCTGCGCCGCCCTTGTCGAGAACAATGACGGAATTAATCTGTTATCCGGCATTTCGCCACTCGGTCCCGCCGCTCCCGTGATTGCATCTCCAACCAGCGCTGCGACCACGTCCACGGGGAACAAGGAGCGTTGAGGAGGCTGGATGTCCGGCTCGGCTGATGTCCCCGCGCGCCTCGGCTCCGAGACACGGCATCAGCGGGGCGCACTGTTCCAGCGTCCTACGCGCGCACTGCGCAGGGACCTGTCCCAGCTCGTCTGCGCGGTCGTCGGGCTGGCGCTGGGGCTCCTCGTCCCCAGGCTCTCGGGAGGGCCGAGGGTGGAGTCCGGACAGGTGGCGACCCTGCTGTTCACCATCGGGTTCGGGGTCATCAGCCTGGTGAGCATCATCTACTCGGTGCTGTTCCTCGTCGTGCAGTTCTCCGCGAGCACCTTCACACCACGTCTGGGCCTCTTCCGCGACGAGCCCATCGTCTGGCGCGCGTTCGCCTTCACCATCGGGGTGTTCGTCTTCTGCATCACCTCGGGTCTGGCCATCGGCGGCGCGAGCGGAACCGTCTCGGTCGTCGTCCCCCTCGTCGCCATGCTGCTCACCCTGGTCTCGCTCGCCCTCATGCGGACGCTCCAGATGAAGGCGTTCGACTCCATCCAGCTCGCCCACGCGCTGACCGCGATCGTCACCCGCGCGCACCGGCTGTTCGACACCCTGTACGTGCGGCCGTACGATCCGCGCGAGGTCGCCGCGGCGCCTCCCCCGGCGGCCGGCGCCGCCCTCCTGCGCTGGCAGGGGCCGGGGGCCGTGCTCCAGCAGATCGACGTGGCCGCGCTGGTCGGCGCGGCGAAGGCGCACGACTGCTCGATCGCGCTGCGCGTCGCGCCCGGACAGGCCGTGTCGCAGGGCGTGGCCCTCGCCGACGTGAGGGGCGGCCGCCTGCCGGAACGGGTGCTGCGCGACCACATGGTCACGGGGCTGGAGCGCACCTTCCACCAGGATCCGCAGCTGCCCTTGCGCCTGCTCGTCGACATCGCCCTCCGCGCCCTCTCCCCGGCCGTCAACGATCCGGCCACGGCCGTGGACTGCCTGGACCGCCTGGAGGACCTGCTCACCCGCCTCGCCGGACGGGACCTGGACGTCGGCCGCTTCGCCGACGACGACGGCGCGTTGCGGGTGACGGTCCCGGTGCCCGGCTGGGAGCAGTTCGTACGCACCGCCGTCGACGACCTGGTCTTCGCCGCCGGCGGCTCCCCGATGGCCCTGCGCAGGATGCGCACCCTGCTGGCCAGGCTGGTGGAGCAGAGCCCGGAGGGCCGCCGCGGAGTCCTGCGGGACCGGCTGGGCTGGGTCCACCGGACGGGGAGCGAAGCCTCTCCGCTGACCTGGGAGGACCCCGCGGACGGTTAGAGGGGTGTCCGGCCGCCCGGCCCCCGCCCCCAGGCCCCCACGGCGCCCGCCCGCGGGACCAGCCCGGCGCCCGTCGCCGGAGTGCGTGCCGATCGGACCGATGCTGCAATGGGTGGAGCGCTCCGCCGCCGGTGGGGCGCGGGAACCGCCGGTCGTCTGTGAGGAGTGGTCATGAGCGACGCAGCGGGAGCCGGTGAACGTGGCGGGCAGCCCACCGCTGTGGCCTGAGCCGGGCCCCCGTCACCGCCGCGTGCTGGCGGGCTACCTGCTCCGCTCGGCGGCCTCGGCCGTCGTGCTCACCGCGCTGTACTACCTGATCCCGCTGGACCGCGGCCTCGACGCCCTGACCCTCACCCTGCTGCTCCTCGGCCTGGTCCTCTTCGGCAGCCTGGTCGTCTGGCAGATCGCCCTCATCTCCCATGCGGAGCATCCGCGGCTGCGCGCCCTCGAAGCCCTGGCCACCGCCGTGCCGCTGTTCCTGGTGCTGTTCTCCTCCACCTACTTCCTGCTCGCGCAGGAAGTGCCGGAATCGTTCACGGAGCCGCTGAACCGGACCGACGCGCTGTACTTCACCGTCACGGTGTTCGCGACCGTGGGCTTCGGGGACATCGCACCCGTCACCCAGGCCGCCCGCGTGCTGACGACCTCGCAGATGGTCGCCGATCTGATCGTGGTGGGAGTGATCGCCAAGGCCCTGTTCGGCGCGGTCCGGCTCGGGATGCGCAGACGAGGGGACAACCCATGAGCGAGCCGCGTACCCGGTCCGCCCCGGCGGCCGGGGGGTCGCAACCGCAAGAAGCGGTCGTACTGAGGAACTTGCTCCGCAGCCCCGGCTACCTCAAGGCGCTCGCGTTCTGCGCCCTGATCGGCATACCGGTGTCCCTCGTCGCCTTCTGGTTCCTCGTCCTGCTGCACGAACTGGAACACGCGCTGTGGGCGAACCTCCCCCACGCCCTGGGCTGGGACACCCCGCCCTGGTGGTGGCCCTTCCCCCTGCTGCTCGTCGCCGGCATCGGGGTCGGCCTGATCGCCGCCCGCCTGCCCGGGGCCGGCGGCCACGTCCCCGTCTCCGGACTGGACGACTCGGGGCCGCCCTCGTCGCGCGCGCTGCCCGGCGTCCTCCTCGCGGCGCTGGCGAGCCTGCCCTTCGGCGCCGTCCTGGGACCGGAGGCCCCGCTGATCGCCCTGGGCGGCGGCCTGGCGCTGCTGTTCCGCAACCTCGCGCAGGTGCCGGCGACCGCCCGGAGCGCCGTCCTGCTGGGTACCGCCGGAGCGGCGGCGGCCGTGTCCGCGATCTTCGGCAATCCGCTGATCGCCGCGGTGCTCCTCATGGAGGTCGCCGGGGTCGGCGGGCCGCAGCTGTTCGCGGTCATGCTCCCCGCCCTGCTCTCCAGCGGGGTCGGGGCCCTGGTGTTCACCGGACTCGGCCGCTGGACCGGCCTGGCGACGGGCAACCTCTCCCTGAAGCTGTCCGCACCGCTCCCCCGGCTGGACCTCGCCGACGTGCTCTGGGCGCTGGCCATCGCCGTGGTCCTCGCCGCGGTCCTGCACCCGCTGCTGGCCGGGGCCCGGCTGATCGCCTCGTACGTCGCGGAGCGGCCGCTGGTACGGACCGTGCTGTGCGCCCTCGGCGCCGCCGCCTGCGCCGGGCTCTACGCGCTGATCACGGACCGCTCGCCCGTACAGGTCACCTCGTCCGGCCAGTCCACCCTCGCCGCACTCGCCGCCGACCCGCACGCGTGGGGGGTCGGTGCGCTGCTCGCCGTCCTGCTGTTCAAAGGCGCGGCCTACGCGCTCTGTCTCGGCAGCCTGCGCGGGGGCCCCGTGTTCCCGGCGCTCTTCCTCGGCGCCGCGGCGGGCGTCCTGCTCTCGCCCCTGCCGGGTCTGGGCGTCGTACCGGCCATGGCGGCGGGCATGGCCGCGGCCTCGGTCATCGCGCTGCGGCTGCCGGTGAGCAGCGTGCTGCTCGTGGTCCTGCTGCTGGGCAGCACCGCGATGATGCCCGTGGTGATCCTGGCGGCCGTGGTCGCCTTCGTCATCACCGAGCTGCTCCCGATGGGGGCGGTGCACGAGCCGGAGGGCGGGCCGGGCGGGTCCTGAGGCGGGGGCGGGGAGCTCAGTGGCCGGGCTCCGCGGCCGAGATGGCCGCGAGGGCCGAGCCCGGGTCCCGTTCGACCTCGAGGTCGCCCAGGGTGACGACACCGACGAGTTCGCCCGCCTCGGTCTGTACGGGGAGGCGGCGCAGGGCGTGCCGGCGCATGAGGTCGACGGCCTGCTCGACGTGGTCGTCCGGCCTGACGGTGAGCGGGTCCGTGCTGCAGATCGCGTGCACCGTGGTGTCGGCGAGATCGCGGTTCTCGGCAACGCCCCGGATGACGAGGTCCCGGTCGGTCAGGATGCCGCGGAGCCGTCCCTCGTCGACGACGAGGACGTCGCCGATGCCGGCGTCGCGCATGACGCGCGCGGCTTCCGCCAGCGAGGTGAGCTTCTCGACGGTCACCGGGTTCCCGGTCATCACTTCGTGGACCTGTCGGGTCATGATTCCCACCACCTCCCGTACCTGGGCGTCTTACCGTTGCGCCGGTCGCCAAACCCCGACGGGAGGGGCGCGTGTCGCGTCAGGGGGCTCCCGCGGTGTGAGCGCAGCCCCACGGGGGTAGACGTAAAACACACCCCACGCCATGGGAGGCAGCCACGATCGCCGCCCCGGCTCACGCCGGGGGCGTCGACCGCGCCGTCCAGGGGGCCTCCCGCGCGCGGGATCCGCACGGCGCCGGAGCGGCCGGTACCGTGCCCCCGCGCCTTCCGGACGCTAGCGAGGACCCGCCATGGACGGCCCGGAGCTTACCCACCAGGAGCGCATGATCCTCGAGGACATCGAGGGCGGACTGCGCACGGACGAACTCCTCGACCGACGCCTCCGTACGCTGAGCCGCGGCATGAGGCCGTGGACCGGTGCCTGGAACACCGCCCTCGACCATCGCCTCGGCCTCTGCACGTCCCTGCTCGCCGTCGCCTGCGCCGCTCTCTTCGTACGCGCCGCGGTGTCGGCCTCGCCGGGCCCCCTCTGGCTCTTCGCCGCCCTGTGGGTCCCGACGGCGCTCTGCCTGCTCCGGCTGACGTGCCGGTGGGGCCGCGCCAAGGTGGTGACGGTCCTGGCCACGCGCGAGAGGCCGGAGCCCCCGGTACCGGGCGCCTCGTCCGTCTAGGGCGTCTCTTTCGGATCGTCTCGGCTTCGCCGGCCGGCCCGCCCGGTTCTGCCGCGGCCCGCCCTCAGTGCTCGTTCTCCAGGTGGACGGGCATCAGCAGCGAGAACGTGTCCTCCGTGTCGGTCCGGCGGACGGCCAGAGGTGCCTTGGGGGCGCCGAACTCGAGCTCCAGCCGGTCCCGGTCCCCCGCGGCGAGGGCCTGCAACAGGTACGCGCGGTTGACGGCGACGCGGCTGCGGCCCGCGCCGCCGTCCCCCACGGCTCCCCGCGCGTCACCGGCGCCGTCCCCGTCCCGGTCCCCGCAGACGGTCACCGAGCCGTCGGCCGCCACCTCGAGCAGGCTGAGGTCGTAGGACGCGCCGTCCTGCCCGCGCACCTCGCTCGCGCGGACGGGGCCGGTCTCCAGCGCCTCCCGGAGGGCCGGGACGTCGACGAGGGCGCGGCGCCCGGCCGGCAGGCGGACGAGGCGGCGGTAGTCGGGGAAGTCGTGGCCGAGGCACTGGCCGGCCGCCTGCCGGTCCCCCGTCTCCAGGCCGACGCGGTCGCCGTCCACGGTGATGTGGACGGACGCGTCGGCGCCCAGCAGCGCCCGCATGGCGTCCGCGAGCGGGGACGGTACGACGACCTGCACCCGGGGCCCGACGTGGCCGGTGGTACCGGCCAGGGCGACGGCCATCCGGTAGCGGTCGGTGGCGACGACGCGGAGATCCGCGCCGTCGAAGTCGAACAGGACACCGGCGAGCGTCGGCAGCTCCGGGTCACCGCCCGCGGCGAAGCGGACGGCGTCCAGGGCGGCGGCCAGCCCGGCCGCGGAGACCGCCACCCGGACGGGCTCGGCGGAGGCGGAGGCGTCGGCGTCGGCCGACGACGCGGCGGAATCGGCGGAACGGAGGACGGTCATGGGGCTCTCCCTGCATTCGAGTAGCGCTCGGAGCGTGGAGAACTCACCGCGGGCATCGGCCAGCCCCCGTTCGAGCCGGCGCAGATGGGCCCCGAGCAGCTTGCGCACCAGGTCGCCGTCCGCGCCGGACCAGCCGGCCAGGACCAGCCGGATGTCCGCCAGCGGCATCCCCGCCCGGCGCAGCCGGGCCAGCACCCGGGACTCTTCGAGCTGCCCGGGTCCGTACCAGCGGTAGCCGCTCACCGGGTCCACCCAGGCCGGGACCAGCACGCCCGCGCCGTCGTAGAACCGCAGGGCGCTCACGCTCAGTCCGCAGGTCCGGGCCATCTCGCCGATGCCGCGCATGTCGTTCTCCACACCCGGAACCCTGATCCCTCCACCAGGTCGAGGGTCAACCCCGGCTGCGGCGGCCCGTCCACGGGCCCCGCCGCCGGAAGCCCCACGAGGCCGCGAGGCCACGAGGCCACGAGGCTACGGAGCCGCGGGCGAGCGAGGAGCCGCCAGGAGGGCGAGGGCCCCGGCGAGCTGCTCCCGGACGGCGGGGTCGGTAATAGTGCCGTCGGGGCCGACCATGCCGCGGTCCACCGGGATCCGCACGCACGCCGGCTCCACGATGGCGGCGCCGGTGTAGCCGAGGACGGTGCGCAGCGTGTCCTCCGCGCCCTGGCCGCGTCCCGGGGCGGCCGCGTTCACCCAGGCCACGGGCTTGTCGCAGATCTCCGTGCCGCCGACCGTCCAGTCCAGCAGGTTCTTGAAGGAGCCCGGCAGGGTGCCCGCGTACTCGGGGGCGCAGATCAAGATCCCGGACGCCTCGCCGATCGCCGCGCGCAGCGCGGCCACGGGGGCCGGCAGCGTGTCGCCGTCGTCGTCGGGGTTGAAGTGCGGGAGCTCCGCGAGCCCTTCGTACGGGACGGTCCGCACCGGCGAGGGGGCCGCGGCCCGCGCGGTGCGCAGCACGGACTCGTTGGAGGAGCCGGCCCGCAGGCTCCCCGACAGCAGCAGGATCACAGGCGGTGTGGACATGCGCTCAATCTAGCGAGGTCCTGAAGATCCGGTCCAGATGGTGGCGGAGCACGGCGACGGCGGATTCCGGGCTCCGCTGGCCCACGAGGATGCTGGTGCCCATGGTCGCCGTCATGGCGAGCAGGCTGACCGCCTCGGTGCGCGCGTCGGCGCCGGGGTCGGCGAGGCCGGACGCCTGGGCCTGTTCGAGGAGCCCGCACACCGCGTTCTCGGCGGCGTCGGGGTTGTCGATGAAGGGCTGGGCGGCCAGCGCCTCGTCGGTGACGGACAGGATCGAGTAGGAGCTGTAGAGGAGGTGGAAGGTGCGGCTCTCCTCGTCGGTGGGCAGGGAGGCCAGCAGCAGCGCCTCGATGGTCGCGCGCGGGCCGGGGTTCGGACCGGCGGCGGCGAGGCGGGCGCCGACCCGCGCCGTGAAGCGGTGGGTCAGGTGCTGGAGACCGTAGAAGAGGAGCTTCTCCTTGGTCTCGAAGTAGTACTGCACGAGCCGGAGCGACACACCCGCTTCCGCGGCCACGTCCCGCATGCCGACGGCGTGCAGTCCGCGCCGACCCGCGACCTGGATGAGCGCCTCGGCGATCTGGGCCCGTCGTTCCTCGTGGTCCACGCGCTTCGGCATGTGCCGGCGCCTCCGCCCGTCGCTGTGGGTTCGCGGCCCGGCGTCCCCGGACCGGTTCATGGTACCGCCGTACCACCATTATGGTACGGTCGTATCACGAAGACCGGATCTTCCCGGAGGTGCCCCGTGCCCGAGAACACGACCAGTCCGCGCCGCGACATCGGCCGTTACGTGAGCGACGAGCTGCGCGAGCGCTACTTCGCCGCCTGCGACGCCGTCTACGCGATGGGCGCGCCCGCCCGCTCCGAGACGGACGTCGAGACCAGCTTCGGCACCACCCACGTCTACCGGTACGGTCCCACGGACCCCGCCGCCGCGTCCCGTACCCCGGTGGTCCTGATCCACGGCTCCGGCGGCTGCTCCGCGCAGTGGTACCCCAACACCCGCGCCCTGAGCGCCGAACGCCCCGTCTACGCCCTCGACACCCCCGGCGACCCCGGCCGCAGCGTCCAGCGCGAGCCGATGTGGCAGCCCGAGCGCGCGGCCCAGTGGATGGACGAGGCCCTCGACGCGCTCGGCCTCGACCGGGTCCACCTCGTCGGCTCCTCCTACGGCGGCTGGCTGGTCATCAACCAGGCGCACCTGCGCCCGGGCCGGCTCGCCTCGGTGACGGCCCTCGACCCGGGCGGCCTGGAGAAGGTGGGCCTGCGCTTCTTCGTCTGGATCTTCGCCAGCCTCTTCGCGACCTTCGCCCCCAAGGCGCTGCGGCCCCGGCTGGCGGCCTGGCTGGAGCAGCCCGTCCTCGTCGTTCCCGAACTGCGCGCGTGGATCCAGGCGGGCGTCCGCGCCTTCCGGATCCGACGTCCCGCCCCGCTGCCGCTGGCGGACGCCGAACTGGGCTCGATCCGGACGCCGTTCTACCTGATCATGGGCAAGCGCAGCCTGCTCGTGCACCCGAAGCGCCAGCTGGAGCGGGTGCCGCGGCTGATCCCGGGCGCCCGCGCCGAGATCGTCGCCGCCACGGGCCACGGCCCGCAGATCGACCACCCCGACGTGGTCAACGCCCGCATGCTCGCCTTCATGGAGGACATCGACTCGCTCGAGCCGGCAACGGCGGCGGCCGACGCGTAGCGACGGGACCCCGGCCGGCTCTCAGACCACGACCAGGGCCACCGCCGCCGCGCCCATGAGCGCGGCGGCGGAGTGGACGGCCGGATGACCGTAGTCGCCCGACCACAGGTGCCGGGCCAGACCGCCCACCGCGGCCAGCGCCGCGATGATGCCGATCTGGGCGAGCAGGGTGACCGTGGTGAAGGGGGCCAGCAGCAGCGTGAACGAGTTGAGCCAGAACGGGGCCGCGCCGGTCCAGCCGCGCCAGTCCCGGATCTCCCTCGTCATGATGCCGCCACCAGCCCTTCGATCGCCTTTACGAGATGTCAACTCGCAGGCTGTACAGCCTCCTTGGGTGCTACGGCCGGGACAAGGGCCCGTTCGGCAAGAAATCCGAAAGCCAGGCCGAAAGTGGTCCACATCGCGGCCTGGATGGCCAGCGAGGCGAGCCGGAACTGCCAGACGAGCGCGGCGGGGAAGTCCGCCGGGACCTCGTTGACCCCGGGCAGCGTCGCGTACGCGATGCCGACCGCCACCACGAAGGCCGTCGAGGCGGCGATCGAGGCGTTCCAGTTGCCGAGGCGCGGCGCCAGGCGCCGGCCCAGGATCAGCGCGCCCACGGCGAGCAGCACGCTGAGCGCGATCATCAGGACGTAGAGCGTGGTCCGCTGGACCGTGGTCTCGGGGTCTCCGACGGCCGGCGGGTTGGCGGGGTACTTGAAGAACGGCACCAGGCCGAGGGTGACGAACAGGCCGCCGGCGACCAGTGCCGCCGTGGCCCGGGGGCCGAAGCGGCCGATGCGGCCGAGGGCGTAGCAGAAGACGAGCGCCGCGATGCCTCCGAGCGCGACGCCGTAGAGCAGGGTTCCGGTGCCGAGGCCGGCCGTGGCCTGCAGGGCCCGGCTGACCGGGGCCGCCTCCTCCCCGTGGTGGTGGGCTCCGGCCTCCTCGATGGCGATCGCCGCGTCGACCTTGGATTCACCGAGGAGGTACGCGAAGAGGAAGGCCGCGACACCGGCCAACAGGCCCGCGAGCATGCCCCGGACGAGGAACACCCGGGGAGCGATGGCGGGCATGGGTGAGCTGTCGTTCATGGTGAGCCGTCCCCTGCCGGTCAGTGGCAGGGGAAGCCGAGGAGGTGACGGCCGTCGTGCATCCACTCGTGGACGGTGTCGCCCTCGAAGATCGCGGTGGCGCCCTGCTCGGCGCCCACGAGGTAGAGCAGGACCAGCATGAGGATGCCGACGAACAGGGCCCAAGGGGCCAGTGCGGAGAGGGAGATGGGAGCGACGGCCACAGGGGTGGCAGTCGTGGGCACGGCGGAGTGGGCCATGGCAGGAACCTCCAGGGGGAACACGCGTCCCGGTCATTGGTGCTCACGACGACGGTGGCGGGTCTGACTTCCCTCCCCCTCCGGGAGGATTCACAGTGGCGCGACCGTGCCGGATTGTCACCGGGCTTCCGTCATACCGTCGTCTTGTCGAACGTGACCGTACCCCGCTTACGCTCACCTTATGAACCCCCCATTGGTACGAGTTCATCTCGTGAGACCGCCGTTGGACGAGGGAGAGCGCCGCCACCGCTTCCCCTCCGGGGACCCGTGCCCCGGTCACGAGGGGCTCCGCGGCCAGGATCACGGCGCCTGGGCCGGCCGGACGATGGACGCGGTCGCGGCCGAGGACCCGGCCGCGCTGCACCGCTGGATGACCGAGACCGCGTACGCGCCCCCGGGCGGCGGGGAGTCGGTGGACGCGCTGATCGCGCGGGTCGGCGCACACCTGGACGGGCTGGCTCCCGGCACGCACCGGGCGGTGGTCGGGCAGGGCGTCGTACGGGCGGCCGTGGTGTGGGCCCTCGAGCTGCCCCCGGCGGCCTTCTGGCGCCTCGACGTACGGCCCGCGTCGGTGACGGCGCTGACGGGGCGCTCCGGCCGCTGGAACCTGCTCGTGGGGCAGCCCGCGTAGCGAACCGGGCGGAGCGGGCCGGAGCGAACCGGGCGGAGCGGGCCGGGCGCGCGGCTCAGCCGATACGGGCACCCACGGCTTGGGCGACCTCGCAACGGGCGGGGTCAGACGGTGTGCGCGTCCGCGACGGACAGGGCCTCGTCGATGATCCGCAGGCCCTTGGCGACGTCCTCGGCCGAGATGTTGCACGGGGGCGCGACGTGGAGGCGGTTGCCGGCGATCAGCGGCCACAGCCCGGCCTTCTTCAGGGCGGCGCCGAACTCGGCCATGGGGGCGTTGTCGGCCCCGGCGGCGTTGTACGGCACGAGCGGCTCGCGCGTGCGCCGGTCCCGGACGAGTTCCAGGGCCCAGAAGGTGCCCAAACCGCGGACCTCCCCGACCGAGGGGTGGCGTTCGGCGAGGGCGGCGAGGCCGGGACCGAGCAGCTGCGTGCCGGTGCGGGCGGACTGCTCGACGATGCCCTCCTCCTCCATGACGTTCACGGTGGCGACGGCCGCGGCGCAGGCCAGCACGTGCCCGGAGTACGTCAGCCCGCCCGGGTAGGGACGGCGGGCGAAGGTCTCGGCGATGCCGGCCGAGATGGCGACTCCGCCCAGGGGGACGTAGCCGCTGGTGATGCCCTTGGCGAAGCAGAGCAGGTCGGGGCGCACGTCCCAGTGGTCGGCGGCGAACCACTTACCGGTCCGGCCGAAGCCGACCATGATCTCGTCGAGGATGAAGACGATGCCGAAGCGGTCGCAGAGCTCGCGGACGCCGGCCAGGTAGCCGTCGGGGTGCACGAGCACGCCGGGGGCGCCCCCGACGGTCTCCAGGATGATCGCGGCGACGGACTGCGGGCCCTCGAAGACGATGGTGTCCTCGAGGTGGCGCAGGGCGCGCTCGCACTCCTCGGCCGGGGTGGCCGAGTAGAAGGGCGAGCGGTAGGCGAACGGCCCCCAGAAGTGCACGACTCCGGCGGTCGCGGTGTCGTTGCCGAAGCGGCGCGCGTCGCCCGTGAGGTTGATCGCGGTGGAGGTGGCGCCGTGGTAGGAGCGGTACGCCGAGAGGATCTTGGGGCGGTCGGTGTGCAGCCGGGCCATGCGGACGGCGTTCTCCACGGCCTCGGCGCCCGCGTTGGTGAAGAAGATCTTGTCGAGGTCGCCGGGGGTGCGCTCGGCGATCAGCCGGGCGGCCTCGGAGCGCACGTCGACGGCGAACCCCGGTGCGACGGTGCAGAGCGTGCCGGCCTGCTCGGCGATGGCCGCCGCGACCTTCGGGTGCTGGTAGCCGATGTTCGTGTAGACGAGCGCGCTGGAGAAGTCGAGGTAGCGGTTGCCGTCGTAGTCCCAGAAGTACGAGCCCTCGGCGCCCGCGACGGCGAGGGGGTCGATGAGTTCCTGTGCGGACCACGAATGGAAGACGTGCTTGCGGTCGGCTTCTTTCACTGCCGCCTTGGCAGCGGCGAGGGCGTCGGCTTCTGCGTTCATGGGCCGAGCGTAGTTGTCCAGCATGTGGATGCTCCTCCGGGCGATCGTACGACGTGCCGGCCGCCGTCGACGGTCAGGACCTTGCCGCTCGCGTACCCCCGGACCTCGGAGCGCGCGGGTGGCGCGGGTGGCGCGGGGTGCTCCCCGGCGCTCCGCGTTAGGGACCCGTCAACGCCGCGCCCCCCGGCGTATGGGGCCCGTCAAGGAAGCCCGTGGGGCCTCGAAAAGGCGTTCCACTCGGAGTGTCCGAAAAACACCCCACGCCTCTCCTGGAGCCCCCGATGGCCGACCTGGCCTTCCTCGTGACCACGATCGCGGTCTTCGCGCTCGTGGCACTCGTCGCCAAGGGGGTGGCCAAGCTGTGAACGCCGAGAACGTCATCGGCCTGCTGGTCGCCGCCGCGCTGCTGGGCTACCTCGTGGTCGCCCTCGTGTTCCCCGAGAGGTTCTAGTCCCCGATGAGTCCCGTTCTCGCCGGGGTGCTCCAGCTGCTCGCGCTCGCGGCGGCCCTCGCCCTCGCCCATCGCCCCCTCGGCGACCACATGGCCCGCGTCTACTCCTCGAAGAAGCACTACGCACCCGAGAGGTGGATCTACAAGGCCGTCGGCGCCCAGCCCGACGCCGAGATGCGCTGGCCGGCGTACCTGCGCTCGGTCCTCGCCTTCTCGGCGGTGAGCGTCCTGTTCCTCTACCTCCTCCAGCGCCTGCAGGGCCACCTGCCCGGCTCGCTCGGATTCGCCTCCATCGAGCCGGACCAGGCGTTCAACACGGCCGTCTCCTTCGCGACGAACACCAACTGGCAGTCGTACGCGGGCGAGCAGGCCATGGGCCCGCTCGTCCAGACCGGCGGCCTGGCGGTGCAGAACTTCGTCTCCGCCGCGGTCGGCATGGCCGTGGCGGTGGCCCTCGTACGGGGCTTCGCCCGCTCCCGCACCGGCGAACTCGGCAACTTCTGGTCCGACCTGGTGCGCGGCACCGTCCGTGTCCTGCTGCCGCTGTCGATGATCGCGGCGATCGTGCTGGTGGCCTGCGGGGTCATCCAGAACTTCGCCGGGATCCACGAGGTGGGGCAGTTCGCGAACGGGCACGGCGGGGGCGGTCAGCAGTGGAACGGCGGCGCGGTCGCCTCGCAGGAGGCCATCAAGCAGCTGGGCACCAACGGCGGCGGCTACTTCAACGCCAACTCCGCCCACCCCTTCGAGAACCCCACGCCCTTCTCGAACCTCTTCGAGATCTTCCTGGTCCTCCTCGTCCCCTTCTCCCTGACCCGCACCTTCGGCCGCATGGCCGGCTCGGTCCGTCAGGGCTACGCGATCCTCGGCACGATGGCCGTCATCTGGATCGGCTTCACCGCCCTGATGATGTGGACGGAGTTCAGCCACCACGGCCCGGCGCTCCAGGCGGCCGGCGGGGCGATGGAGGGCAAGGAGACCCGCTTCGGCATCGGCGCCTCCGCGATCTTCTCGGTCGCCACGACGCTGACGTCGACCGGCTCGGTCAACTCCTTCCACTCCTCCTACACCGGGCTCGGCGGCGGCATCCAGCTGCTCGGCATGCAGCTCGGCGAGATCGCGCCCGGCGGCGTCGGCTCCGGCCTCTACGGCATGCTGATCATGGCGGTCATCGCGGTGTTCATCGCCGGCCTGATGGTCGGCCGGACCCCCGAGTACCTGGGCAAGAAGATCGGCACCCGCCAGATCAAGTTCGCCGCCTGCTACATCCTCGTCACCCCGGCGCTCGTCCTCGGCTTCACCGCCCTGGCCATGGCCCTGCCCACCCCCGGCCACTCGATGTCCAACGGCGGCGCGCACGGCTTCTCCGAGGTCCTCTACGCCTACACCTCGGCCGGGAACAACAACGGCTCGGCCTTCGCGGGCCTCGACGCCGACACCCAGTGGTTCAACACCACCACCGGGCTGGCGATGCTGCTCGGCCGCCTCCTGCCGATGGTCTTCGTCCTGGCCCTGGCCGGTTCGCTCGCCGAACAGCAGCCCGTCCCCGCGACGGCGGGAACGCTGCGCACCGAGAAGCCGCTGTTCGCCTTCCTGCTCGCCGGCACGATCCTCATCGTCACCGGCCTCACCTACTTCCCGGCGCTGGCGCTGGGCCCCCTCGCCGAAGGGCTCGCCTCATGAGCACCGTCACCCCCACCCGCACCCCCCAACGGGACCTGCCCGGCGGCCACGCGTCCGAGAGGCCCCGGAGCGGCGGAGGCGTCTTCGACACGAAGCAGCTGCTGAAGTCCTTTCCGGACGCCCTGCGCAAGCTGGACCCGCGCGTGATGGTCAAGTCCCCCGTCATGTTCGTGGTGCTGATCGGTTCCGTACTCACCACCGTGCTGGCCGTCTCCGACCCGGGCAACGTCTTCGGCTGGGCCATCACCGCCTGGCTGTGGCTGACCACGGTCTTCGCGAACCTCGCGGAGGCCGTGGCCGAGGGCCGCGGCAAGGCCCAGGCCGACACGCTGCGCAAGGCCAAGACGGAGACGGTCGCCCGCCGGCTCAACGGCCCGGCTCAGGAGCTGGTGCCCGGCACGGAGCTGCGCATCGGCGACCTCGTGGTCTGCGAGGCCGGCGACGTCATCCCCGGCGACGGCGATGTCGTCGAGGGCGTGGCCTCGGTCGACGAGTCGGCGATCACGGGCGAATCGGCCCCGGTCATCCGGGAGTCGGGCGGCGACCGCAGCGCCGTGACCGGCGGCACCAAGGTGCTCTCCGACCGCATCGTCATCAAGATCACGACGAAGCCGGGCGAGACCTTCGTCGACCGCATGATCAACCTGGTGGAGGGCGCGGCCCGGCAGAAGACGCCCAACGAGATCGCGCTGAACATCCTGCTCGCCTCGCTGACCATCGTCTTCCTGCTGGCCGTCGTCACCCTCCAGCCCTTCGCGGTGTACGCGCACGCCGAGCAGTCGATGATCGTGCTGACGGCCCTGCTGGTCTGCCTGATCCCGACCACGATCGGCGCCCTGCTCTCCGCCATCGGCATCGCGGGCATGGACCGCCTGGTCCAGCGCAACGTCCTGGCCATGTCCGGGCGGGCCGTGGAGGCCGCGGGCGACGTCTCCACCCTCCTCCTCGACAAGACCGGCACCATCACCCTGGGCAACCGCCAGGCCTGCGCGTTCGTCCCGGTGAGCGGAGCCGACGCCGCCGACCTGGCCGACGCCGCCCAGCTGTCCTCACTGGCCGACGAGACCCCCGAGGGCCGCTCGATCGTGGTCCTCGCGAAGGAGAAGTACGGACTGCGCGAACGCCGTCAGGGCGAGCTGACGGGAGCGGAGTGGATCCCCTTCACCGCGCAGACCCGCATGTCGGGCGTGGACGTGGACGGCCGCGAGATCCGCAAGGGCGCCGCCTCCTCGATCACCGCCTGGGTCGCCGGGCAGGGCGGTACCGCCGCCCCCGACACCGGCGCGAAGGTCGACGAGATCTCGGGCGCGGGCGGTACGCCGCTGCTCGTGGCCGTCGCCGACGAGAAGGGCGCCCGCGTCCTCGGCGTCATCCACCTGAAGGACGTGGTCAAGGAGGGCATGCGCGAACGCTTCGAGGAGCTCCGGCGCATGGGCATCAAGACCGTGATGATCACGGGTGACAACCCGCTCACCGCCAAGGCCATCGCGGCGGAGGCGGGCGTGGACGACTTCCTCGCGGAGGCCACGCCCGAGGACAAGATGGCCCTCATCAAGCGGGAGCAGGCGGGCGGCAAGCTCGTCGCGATGACGGGCGACGGTACGAACGACGCCCCGGCCCTCGCGCAGGCGGACGTCGGCGTCGCGATGAACACCGGGACCTCGGCCGCCAAGGAGGCCGGGAACATGGTGGACCTGGACTCCGACCCCACCAAGCTCATCGAGATCGTGGAGATCGGCAAGCAGTTGCTGATCACCCGGGGAGCCCTGACCACCTTCTCCATCGCCAACGACGTCGCGAAGTACTTCGCGATCATCCCCGCCATGTTCGCGGTGGTCCACCCGGGCCTCGACAAGCTCAACGTCATGGGCCTGCACTCGCCGGACTCCGCGATCCTGTCGGCCGTCATCTTCAACGCCCTGGTCATCGTCGCCCTCGTACCGCTCGCCCTGAAGGGCGTCCGCTACCGGCCCACCAGCGCCGACAGGATGCTCCGCCGCAACCTCACCCTCTACGGCGTGGGCGGCCTGGTCGCCCCCTTCGTCGGCATCAAGCTCATCGACATGATCGTCTCCCTCGTCCCCGGGCTGCGCTGAACAAGGAACGTGCTG
Organism: Streptomyces sp. NPDC006544; assembly: GCF_040611715.1. NCBI lineage: Bacteria > Bacillati > Actinomycetota > Actinomycetes > Kitasatosporales > Streptomycetaceae > Streptomyces > Streptomyces sp. NPDC006544. Next base: position 23,701 of record NZ_JBEXOV010000066.1, read on the forward strand.
ACCACCATGAACAACTCCGTCGGAAACACCGCCCGGCTCCTCGGCGCCGGCCTGCGCGCGCTGCTCGTCCTCACCGTGCTGTGCGGGGTGCTCTACCCGCTCGCCGTCACCGGCGTCGCCCAGGCCGCCTTCGGCCACCGGGCCAACGGCTCGGAGGTCGAGGACGAGAACGGCCGGGTCGTCGGCTCCTCCCTGATCGGCCAGTCGTACGGGGGCGACCTGCGCCGGTTCCAGGGCCGCCCGGCGGCGGGACTCGCCGCGAACACCGTGAACACCCAGTACGAGCTGCTGGTCTCCGGAGCCACCAACAAGGCGGCCGACAGCCCGGAACTGCTGGAGGCGGTCCGCGAGGCCCGGACCCGGGTCCTGCTCGACAACACCGTCCCGGGCTACACCCCGCACCCCTCCGAGATCCCCGCCGACGCGGTCACCTCCTCCGGCTCCGGACTGGACCCGGACATCTCCCCGGCCTACGCGAAGCTCCAGCTGCACCGCGTCGCGCAGAAGAACGGCCTCCCGGTCGCGGAGGTCGCGCAGCTCGTCGCGGACCACACCCGGGGCCGCACCCTCGGCTTCATGGGCGAACCGCGCGTGAACGTCCTGGAACTGAACGTGGCCCTGGAGTCCCTGGCGCGCAAGGAGCGCGAGCGCGGGGCCGAGGCCCGTCCTTGACGATCTCACCCGTTCGGGCGCACGCCCCACACGACGTGATCTCCTCCCGGTCCACCGCCCGCCATCTGCGAAGACGCTCCCGCCGCCGGGTGACAGCAGGATGACGTCGCGTCAGATCTTCGTGTTACGGGGGGTACCCGGGCTCCGGGAGCGGTCCACTGCTCTCAGGACCCGGCCGCCCGAGCCGGACCAGAAGGGAATCTCATGCCCCGCGCCCAGTGGGTGGTCGGCGTGCTGACGGTGACTCTGCTGCTCACCGGCATAGGGGTGTTGCGTGCCACCGAGGGCGCCGGTCCGACCGCCCCGACCGCCGGCGACGCCCTGCCCTCCCGGGTCCTGGGACTCTCCGGTCCGCGCCGGGTGGCGCGGCAGCTGGAGCACTCGGGCGGGCACACCACCGGCGGCGGCTCCCAGCGGCCCCTGCGGTCGGGCATCACGCCCCTGCCGGCGGCGCGGCCCCTGCGGCTGGTCATCCGGAGCCTGGGGGTCGACGTACCGCTGACGGGCGGGACACCGGGCGCCGGTGCGGGGGGCACGGACCACGGGCTCGGCAGGGACCGCGAGGACGCCAAGGACCCCGAGGACGACGGGTACGAGGGAGGCGGTGCGTACGGCGGGGACGGCGCCGTGTGGGGCGCCGCCGGTCCCGCCCCGGGCACGGCCGGCACCGCCGAGGTCTACGGGAACTTCCAGCGCCTGTCCGAGCTCCGGCGCGGGCAGACGATCGAGATCCCCCGCGCGGACCGCCGTACGGCCGTGTTCACCGTGTACCGGGTCTCCCCCACGGGCGTGGCCGAGCGCAACGCCTCCGGCAAGGCCAGACTCCGTCTCATGAGCGGCGAGACGGCCGTCCTGGCCCGCCTCACCGGGCACCGTCGCTCACCTCGCTAGCGGCCACCCTCCCCGGCTGCCCGTCAGCCGTGGGGGGTGTCTTCGTCCGCCGGTCGGGGGGATCTGCGAGCCGCGCGGAGAGTCGGTCGGCGTGCCGGGGCAGACCCTCCGCATGAGCGGGATGCGGTGCGCGCGAGCGGCACTGGACAGGGCCCTGAGGGTGCCCCTGACGGTGCTCTGCGTCGTGCTGCTGTGCCTGTTCGGGACGGGCGGCGCCGACGCGTTCGCCTCGTCGGCCGACACCTCACGCGGCTCCTCCTCCGCGCCCGCCGAGCCCACCGAGGCACCGGCCGACCCGGCCGGCGATCCCGAGGTGCGCGGAGCCGTCCGGCTGACCGTGCGCGGCGTCCCGGGCGTACGGGGCCCGCGGCGGGCGGTGTTTCACGTGAAACACGCGCGTGCCCGGGCGGCGGAACCGCACGAGACGGGGGCGACGGTCGCGGCCGGATCCCCCCTGCCGGTGCGGAGTGTGGTCCTGCGCTGCTGAGCGGTCCCGACCGATCAGCGGCTCAGCTCCCCCACACCCCCGAACACCGTGAGGTTCCGCCATGCCCTTCGACCCGTACCTGGCCCTGAACGCCCTGCTCCGCGCCGAGGCCGCCCGCTTCTCCCCGCCGGCTCCGCAGGCCCGCCCGTCCGAACCGGAACCCGCGAAGAGTCCCCAGGCTCAGACCCAGGACGCCGCGGCCGAGTAGTCCGGGTCCGCGAGCGGACGTGAGGCGGCGCCGGTTTCCGCACCCGACAACGGACGTGGTCACGTGAGGTTCGACCACGGGGGCACGGAAACCGGCGCCTCTGTCACTCGTGGGCGCCCTCGCGCCGGCCGCTAGTCCTCCCGCGTGTAGTAGCGGTAGAACGCCGCCAGCCCGACGCCCGCGCCGATCAGCAGGGAGAGCCCCGAGCACTTGAAGATGCTCTCGCCGGAGAGGCTGTAGAGGTAGCCGAAGGAGATGCCGGCGAAGGCCCCGTACGCCGCGGCGTGCAGCTCCCGCGCCAGCCTCGGTCCGAACCGGGCGAGGGCGAACAGACAGGCGGCGAAGATCGCGCCGCACAGGATCCCGTAGAAGACGTTGCCCGCGTCGACGGGCCCCGTCTGGCGCTTCATGAAGGCCGCGTAGACGCCGTAGACGAGTCCCGCCAGCAGGGGACCGGCCAGCGCTGCTGCCATGTTCATGTGCGTGGTCGCGCCGGCCGCCGGCTGACGGTGCCGCCCGGGGGCGGTGGGTGCCGCGTGTGCCATGACGGGCTCCTCTCTTCCACCATCCAGGGCACACCCGCCGCCTCCGGCCGGCAACTGGATCACTCGGGGGGGCGGCGCGCGCCACCCGCTCGCAGCAGCCCCGCTCGCGCCGCCCGGCCGCCCGCCTTTCCCTGGTGACGTGCGGACCTTTCTCTCGGCGGTACTGATCGCGCTCGTGGCCCTGCTGGTGCCCGCGAGCGCCGTCGCGTACTGGGCCGACCACGAGCTCGGCAACGCCGACCGGTACACCGCCGCCATGTCCCCGCTCGCCATGGATCCCGCCGTACAGCAGCTCGTCGTCACCCAGGCCGGCCACGCCCTCTCCGGGCAGATCGACGCCGGGCCGTTCCAGGGCGGGCTCGACACCCTGCTCGGCGAGGCACTGCGCTCCTTCGTCGGCACCCCCGCCTACCGCACCGCGTGGGACGCCGCGAACCGCGCCGCGCACGCCGCCTTCTTCGAAGCGCTCACCACCGGCCACGGCGATGCCGTCACCATCGACCTCGCGCCCGTGATCGCCCAGGTCAAGGACGATCTCGTAGGCAACGGGGTGCCGCTCGCCGACCGCATCCCGGTCACGCACGTCGCGGTGAAGGTCATGGAGTACGACGACCTCGGTTCGCTCCGGAAGGGGTTCCGCATGCTGCAGGTCGCCGGTGTCTGGCTCCCCCTGCTGACCGTGGTGCTGGCCGGCACGGCCATCGCCGTCGCCGTCCACCGGCGCCGCGCGGTGGTGGCCACCGGTCTGGGGCTCGCGGCCGGCGCCGTGCTGCTGTGGGCGGCCGTGGCGCTGGGCCGCCGCCTCACCCTCGACGATCTGCCGGCCGACATCGACCGGGGCGCCGCCGAGGCGGTGTACGACGCGCTCACCGCGTTCCTGCGGACCACCGCCTGGGTGGTGCTGGCCGTCGGCCTCGCTGCGGCACTGGCCGCCTGGCTGATGGGCCGGATCCGCCGCACCCCATAAGCTCGGAAGGTACCGAATGGCGCCCAAAATCGCAGAACAGGGCAGAAGAACCGATTCGCGAGCGGGGCCACGGAAGCGGGAATGAGTACTGCGGGAATGAGCACAGGACGCACCGAAGAGATACCGTCCGGGCGGCCCCGGCACACGCCGGGACGGCCCCACCCGCTGAGCCCGCCCGCCTGGCTGCTGAAGGGCCTCCGGCCGGGTACCGCCCCGATCCCGTGGGCCGCCGTGCTGCGCGCAGGCATCGCCCTGTCGGTACCGCTGGCCGTCGGCTTCGCCGTCGACGAGCCCGAGTACGGTGCGCTCGTCTCGATGGGCGCCCTGTCCGGAGTCATCGGCGACACCGCGGACGCCTACCGGATGCGGCTCCTGAACATCGCCGTGCCGCAGTTCTTCGGCGCCGTCGGCGTGGCCCTGGGCACCCTGGTGTTCGGGCACGGCTGGCTCGCGGTCGGCGTCCTGACCGCGATCGCCCTGGTCTCCGGGATGATCTCCTCGATCGGCACGGTCGCCTCCGTCTCGGGGCTGCTCCTCCTGCTGAACGCCGTGGTCGGCGCCGGACTGCCCCTGCCCCAGCCCTGGTGGACCGCTCCGCTGCTGCTGAGCGCGGGCGGGCTGTTCGTCCTCGCGCTGACCCTGGCCGCCTGGCCGCTGCGGGGCCGACAGCCGGAACGCGCCGCGGTCGCCGCCACCTACCGCGCGCTGGCCGACACCCTGGAAGCCGCCGGCGGTCCGGGGCCCGCGTACGAGGAGTGCCGCCACCGGATCACCCACGCCCTGAACCAGGCCTACGACCTGGTGCTGGGCCGCCGGGCCCGGGTGCACGGGCGCAGCCCCTCGCTCGTGCGGATGCTGGCCCAGCTGAACGTGGTGATCCCGCTCGTCGAGGCCGCACCCGCCGCGCACCTGCGCGGCACACCCCTGCCGCCCGAGATCCCGGCGGCCGTGAGGGAACTGGCCAGGGCCGTCGAGGAGGGCCGGACCGGAACACCCGTACTGGACCTCCCCGCGCCGGGCAGCCCGTCCGAGCGGGCCATCGACGCGGCCCTGCGCCACGCGGCGACCATCGTGCTGCTGGCCGAGCCGGATCCGTACAACGTCGACGACCGGCTCGGCCGTCCCGCCGCCCTGGGCATCCGGGCCCGCCGGGCCGTGCGCGACATGATGTTCTCCGAGGCCTCCTGGCGGTACGGGCTGCGGCTCGCGCTGTGCATCGGCCTGGCCCAGGCGCTGGTGTCGGTGGTGGAGATCGAGCGGTCCTACTGGGTCGCGCTGACGGTCACCTTCGTCCTCAAGCCCGACTTCGGCTCGGTGTTCTCCCGGGCCGTGATGCGCGCGCTCGGCACCGCCGCCGGGCTGGTCATCGCGGCCGCCGTGCTCGCGGAGGTGCCGCGCGGCTGGTGGGACGTGCCGGTGATGGCGGTGCTCGCCGCCCTGATCCCCGCGTTCTCCGCCAAGGGGTACGCCTTCCAGACCGCCGCGATCACCCCGGTGATCCTGCTGCTCTCGGACCTGCTCAACCACCAGGGCTTCGACCTGATCCGGCCCCGGCTGCTGGACAGCCTCATCGGCTGCGCCATCACCCTCCTCGCGGGCTATCTGCTGTGGCCCGAGAGCTGGCACACCCGGATCGGGCACCGACTCGCCGACACCGTGGACGACGCCGCCCGGTACGTCGAACGGGCCTTCGGCGGACGTCCCGACACGGAGGCGGGAGCGCGGGCGGCGCGCACGGCCCGGCTCCAGGCCCGGCGCCGGATCTACCGGGACCTGTCGGGCGTACGGAGCGAGTTCCAGCGGGCGCTGACGGAGCCCGCACCCACCGGGGCACGAGCCGCCGCGTGGTGGCCCCTGGTCGTCGCCCTCGAGCGGATCGTCGACGCGACCACCGCGGCCCGGGTCCGGGTCAACCACGGCGCGCAGCCGCCGGACGAGCGGGAGGTCGCGGCGATCGCCGAGGACCTGCGGGGCCTGGCCCGGGGCGTGCGAACGGCCCGTACTCCGGCCCAGCTGAACCCTCCGGCCCCGCCCGTGGTGGACGAGACCTCGGTCCTGGCCCCGGTCCGCCACGAGCTGGCGGCGGCCCGCGCCCTGGCCGGCCCCCGGCACGAAGCCCCGTAGCGGCGGGCCCGACCGGAAGCCCGGGACGGCCACCGTGGTACCCGGACTCCCCAAGGTCCCCGGCCGTCCCTGCGCGGGGTGAACGCGCTGAAGGTCCTCCGCGCGGACCTCACCTCCGCGGCCGCCGGGGACGGCGGGACCGGGCAGCTCGTCGACCCGCGCACGGCCGGGCGGGCCGCGCTCTGCACACAGGCTGTGGACGGCGGGCCGGACCGCCTGACGGAAGTTGAGCGGAGGCCGGGGAGTGTTTCACGTGAAACACGCACGCGGGGTGGATGTTTCACGTGAAACATCCACCCCGCGGCGTTCAACTCATCGGATCAGACGCCGATGTTCTTGCCGTCCTTGCGCCAGACGGACACGACCGCCGGGCGGACGATCTTGCCCGGTCCGTCGGGCCACACCGACTGCGGCTTCTCGACGGACGCGCCGTCGATCTCGCCCGGGTGCTGGACGGAGACCAGGACCCGCTTGTCCTGGATGAGCGGACCGCAGGTCTCGGCGCCGCGCGGCACCGTGAGGAACTGCTTCAGCTCACCGCGGCGCTCACCGGCGGTCGCGACACCGAACAGGCCGTCGTGGGAGCCGAGCTGGTTGCCGTCCGTGGAGATCCACAGGTTGCCGTGCGGGTCGAACGCCACGTTGTCCGGGCAGGAGATCGGGCTGACCTTCTCCTTCGGGAAGCCCGCGAAGTAGGTCGCGGGGTCGTTCGGGTCGCCGGCGACGAGGAAGAGCCGCCAGGCGAAGCCGTCGCCCGCCGGGTCGTCGAAGTTCTCGGCGAGCTCCAGGATCTGCCCGTGCTTGTTCAGGTTGCGCGGGTTGGCCTCGTCCGCGCCCGCCTTGCCGGGCTTGCCGCGGTCGGTGTTGTTGGTCAGCGCGATGTAGACGCGGCCGGTGCGCGGGGAGGGCTCGACGTCCTCGGGGCGGTCCATCTTGGTGGCGCCCATCTTGTCGGCGGCCTCGCGCGTGAAGACGTACACCTCCTCGGCGGTCATGCCCTCGACGTGCGAGACGTTGCCGGTGGCGAGCTTGATCCAGACGCCGGAGCCGTCGAACTCACCGTCGGCGGGGTGCTTGCCGGTGCCGTCGATCCCCGCGGCGGGCGAGTCACCGGTCAGCTTGGCGACGTAGAGGGTGCCCTCGTCCAGCAGCGTGAGGTTGTGCTCCTTCGCCGCGCGCGAGTCGCCCTTCTTCATCTGCTTCGAGGAGACGAACTTGTAGAAGTAGTCGAAGCGCTCGTCGTCGCCCATGTAGATGACCGGGCGGCCGTCCTCGGTCAGCCGGGGCTGCGCGGCCTCGTGCTTGAAGCGGCCCAGCGCGGTGCGCTTGCGCGGGGTGGACTTGGGGTCGTACGGGTCGAGCTCGACGACCCAGCCGAAGCGGTGCGACTCGTTGGGCTCCTGCGCGACGTCGAAGCGCTTGTCGAACCGCTCCCACTTGCGCTCGGAGGCGCCGGCGGTCACGCCGTAGCGCTTCAGGCGGGCGGCCACGACCGGGTCGGTCACCTGGCCGGCGTTGGCGAAGTACTGGTTGAAGTTCTCCTCGCCGTGGAGGGTGGTGCCCCACGGGGTGGTGCCGCCGGCGCAGTTGTTGAGGGTGCCGAGCACCTTGGTGCCGGTGGCGTCCACGGAGGTCTTCAGCAGGGCGCTGCCCGCGGCCGGACCGGTCAGCTTGAACTCGCTGGTGGCGGTGAGGCGGCGGTTGAGCTGGTGGCGGTTGACCGCGGTCAGCTTGCCGCTGCGGTGGTCCTCCTGGACCACGACGACGCCGAGGCCGTGCGCGGCCCAGGCGATCTCGACCTGCTCGCGGGTCGGGTTGGCCGGGTCGTATCCCTTGAACATGAGGATCTCGTCCGTGTACTCGTGGTTGGCCACGAGCAGCTGCTGGCGCTCGTAGTCGTCGCCGAGCGGGAGGAGGCTCAGGAAGTCGTTGTTGTAACCGAACTGACCGGCCTGCGCGGCGGCGGTCTGCTTGTCGGGGTTGAACGCGGGCGCGCCCTTGACGATCGGGTCGCCCCAGCGGATGACCACGTTCTGCTCGTGGCCCTCGGGGACGGTGACCTTGTCGGCGGTGTTCGGCGCGACGGCCTTGAAGCGCAGGCCGCGGGCGCCGTCGGCGTTGCCGCCCGCTCCACCGGCCGCGCTCCGGGTGTCGGCGGCGGGGTCGGCGTTGGCGGAGGAGCCGTTGCCGCTCAGCGTGAGGGCGGTACCGGCGGCGGAGGCGACCGTGACGACGGCGGCCGAGCGGAGCATCGACCGGCGCGAGTAGGCGCGGGCTATGACGTCGCCGACGTACTCGTTGTCGCTGGTGTTCGGCACCTCGTGGAAGCAGGCGTCGCCACAGCGGTAGCGGCAGGTGAGGGCGGAACGGCCGCCCCCATGCGGGGTGCCGATGAGCGGCAGGAGCTTGCGCACGAATGTCCTCCGTTGGTACCCGGTCCCCGACAGCGTGTCGGAACAATCCGTCGGTGACGCTAGGCGCGGGTTGCGCCGAAGCGGCGGCGCACGGATGAACGCCGGGTGAATCCGGCACGTCGGGGCGGGAGTTCGCAGGTGCGCGATGCGTGGGAGGGCGCGAGGCGCCACGAAAGGTGCCCCTGCCGAAGTTCCAGCCAAGGGGCCGATAACCTTACGTGTCCACTCTGGGCAAGGATCTACCGCGCAGTACGGACAAATGACGCACGCACTCATGCGAAAGGCCTGGCCCATGGGTATTCGGAGCTTGTTGCGCAAGGTATTCGGACGGACCACCGAGGCGGTTCCGGAGACGACCGGCGCCCCTTCGGCGGCCCTCCCGAGCCAGACCGAACGCACCCCCCTGGACGCGGCGGCCGAACTGGTCGCGGCGTCCTTCGACAACCCCACCGTCCCCCCGCAGTCCGCACCGCGCGAACTCGAGCCGGGCACCGTCCTCACGGCTCCGGCGCCGACCGCCCCCACCCCGGACCCCACGGTCCCGGAGGCCCGCCGGCACGCCTCCGAGGCGCCTGCCGCACGGGAGACGGCGACCGCCGAGCCGGCCGCGGCCACCGCCCCGGCCGTGGCCGAGCCGCAGCCCGTCGCGGCCGAAGCATCCGCAACGCCCGCCGTCGAGGCGGACGTTGCCGAGCCGGTACCGGCCGAGGCCGAGGTCGCGGTCGCGGTCGCGGTCGCGGTTGAGGCCGAGCCCGAGGCCGAGATCCTCGTCGCCGCCGAGGCGGACGTCGTCGGGCCGGCGGCCGAGCCCGCCGCCACCGCGGCGCCGGAGACGGACGCCCAGCCGCTCGCGGCCGCGGCCGCAGAGGCCGAGGCCGAGGCGGAGCCCCTGGCCGCCGTTGCCGCCGAGGCGGAGCCGGTCACGGCCGAGGCTGCCGAGACCCCGGCCGTTGAGCCGGAGGTCGTGGAGCCGGAGGCCGTGCAGCCGGAGGCCGTGGAGCCGGAGGCCGTGCAGCCGGAGGCCGTGGAGCCGGAGGCTCGGGAAACCGTCGAGCCCGTACCGGCCGAGACCGCGGCCGAGGCCGAGGAGGTCCTCGTCGCCGCCGTGGCGCACGCAGCGGTGGAAGCGGAAACGGAGGCCGCCCCGGCCGCCGCCGCGACCCCTGAGGCGGAGGCCGAGGCGCTCGCGGCGGCCGCCGATGCGGAGCCCCTCGCCACCGAAGCCGAAGTCCTCGTCGCCGAAGCAGCCGTTGCCGCACCGGAAGCCGAGACCGCACCCGAGGCCGAGCCGGCAGCCGAAGCCGCGCCCGAGGCCGAAGCCGCGCCGGAAACCGCACCCGACGCCGAGGCCGACGCCGAGGCCGAGGCCGAGCCCGTCGCCGTCGGCGGCCCCGCGCACGCCCTCGCCGCGGTGAAGCGGCAGGCACCCGCACTGGCTGGGGCCCACAAGGCCGCCGGCCAGGTGCTCAAGGCCCGGGGGAAGACCGGCGCGCGCGCCACGGTCTACCTCGTCCTCGACCGCTCCGGGTCGATGCGGCCGTTCTACAAGGACGGCAGCGCCCAGTACCTCGCCGACCACGTCCTCGCCCTCGCCGCGCACCTCGACGAGAAGGCCACCGTGCACACGGTGTTCTTCTCCACGGACGTGGACGGCACCGCCGACCTCACCCTCGAAGCCCACGACGGCTCCTGGGTCGAGGCCCGGCACGCCGAGCTCGGGCGCATGGGGCGGACCAGCTACCACCGCGCCGTCGAGGAAGTCCTGACCCGCTACCAGAAGGACGGCGGCGAGGGCCGCGCCCTCGTCGTGTTCCAGACGGACGGCGCCCCCGACAACCGCCAGCCCGCCCGCCAGGCCATCGCCGACGCGGCCGCGTACGACATCCACTGGCAGTTCGTCGCCTTCGGTGACACCGAGTCCAAGGCCTTCGACTTCCTGCGCAAGCTGGACGCCGACAACGCCGGCTTCTTCCACGCCGGCCCCGCCCCGGCCGAGCTGACCTCCGCCGCCCTGCTCAAGGGCGTCCTGGAGCAGTTCTGACCGAAGGCCGGTGCCTCCGGACACGCGCGAGGGGCCCGGGATCCGAACGGATCCCGGGCCCCTCGCGTACGGCGGGCGCCACGGCGGGCGCTACGGCCTACTGGTGGGGCTTGACCGACTTCTCCACGGGCTCGGTGGTCTTGGTCTCCACCGGCTTGCGCAGCGCGATGTTCAGCTCGCGCAGGCGGGACTCCTCCAGGACGGTGGGCGCCCCCATCATCAGGTCCTGGGCGTTGCCGTTCAGCGGGAAGGCGATGGTCTCGCGGATGTTCGGCTCGTCGGCCAGCAGCATCACGATGCGGTCGACACCCGGGGCGATGCCACCGTGCGGCGGGGCGCCGAGGCGGAACGCGCGGAGCATGCCCGCGAACTCGCGCTCGACGGTCTCGGCCTCGTAACCGGCGATCGCGAAGGCCTTCAGCATGACCTCGGGCTCGTGGTTGCGGATGGCGCCCGAGGACAGCTCGATGCCGTTGCAGACGATGTCGTACTGCCACGCCAGGATGTCGAGCGGGTCCTTCTCCTCGAGGTCCTTCATCCCGCCCTGCGGCATGGAGAAGGGGTTGTGCGAGAAGTCGATCTTGCCGGTCTCCTCGTCCGCCTCGTACATCGGGAAGTCGACGATCCAGCAGAACCGGAAGACGTTCTCCTCGAACTGGCCGGCGCGCTTGGCGGCCTCGACGCGCACGCCCGCCATGATCTTGGAGACCTCGCCGAACTCACCCGCCCCGAAGAACACGGCGTGCCCGGCGGCCAGGCCCAGACGCTCGGTGAGGACCTTGACGTTCTCCTCGGTGAGGAACTTGGCGATCGGGCCGGTCAGGCCGCCGTCCTCGCCCACGCGGACCCAGGCCAGGCCCTTGGCGCCCAGCGAGATCGCGTACTCGCCGAGCCCGTCGAAGAACTTGCGCGGCTGGGCGGCGGTGTCCGGGACGGCCAGGGCGCGCACGTGCTTGCCGGCGAACGCCTTGAACTCCGAGCCCTCGAACACGTCGGTGATGTCGACGAGCTCCAGCTTGGAACGGAGGTCGGGCTTGTCGTTGCCGTACTTCAGCATCGACTCGCGGAACGGGATCCGCGGGAACGGGGAGGTGACCTCGCGGCCCCCGCCGAACTCGGTGAAGAGCTCGGTCATCAGGCGCTCGATCGGCTGGAAGACGTCCTCCTGCTCGACGAAGGACATCTCGACGTCGAGCTGGTAGAACTCGCCCGGCGAGCGGTCGGCGCGGGCGTCCTCGTCGCGGAAGCAGGGCGCGATCTGGAAGTAGCGGTCGAAGCCCGAGATCATCAGCAGCTGCTTGAACTGCTGCGGCGCCTGCGGCAGGGCGTAGAACTTGCCCGGGTTCAGGCGGGAGGGGACGACGAAGTCACGGGCGCCCTCGGGAGAGGTCGCGGTGAGGATCGGCGTCGCCATCTCGTTGAAGCCGAGGGCCACCATCTTGGAGCGGATCGCGGCGACGACGGCCGAGCGCAGCATGATGTTGCGGTGCATGCGCTCGCGGCGCAGGTCGAGGAAGCGGTACTCCAGGCGCCGCTCCTCGTTCACACCGTCGTCGGTGTTGATCGTGAAGGGCAGCGGGGCGGAGGCGCCGAGCACCTCGACCGCCGAGACCTCGATCTCGATCTCGCCGGTGGAGAGCTCCGGGTTGACGTTGTCGGCGCCGCGGGAGACGACCTTGCCGTCGATCCGGACGACCGTCTCCTTGCTGACCGCGCTCAGCGCCTCGTTCGCGGCGGTGCCGGGACGGGCCACGAGCTGCGTGATGCCGTAGTGGTCACGCAGATCGATGAAGAGGATGCCGCCCAGGTCTCGACGGTTGTGCAGCCAGCCGCTCAGCCGGACGTCGGAAGCGACGTCGGAGGCACGGAGCTCGCCGCACGTGTGGGACCTGTACCGATGCATCAGTCATCCAGTTCTACGGGATACGAGGGTGGATTCAACCGTCCCAAGGTTACCGTCCGGGCCGGGTGCCGTGCGGGCGCGCCCGCGCAGGACGGTGAACAGGCACGTCAGGCGTATGACCTGTCAAGATGACGGGGTGCGCACAGAGGACGTCCTGGCCGCCATCGCGACCGGCTTGTGGCGATGGGACAACGCCTCCGGGACGGTCACCCTCGACAGCGAGGCCGCCCGGCTGCTCGGGCTGCCCGCGGAGCCCGTGGACCTGCCCGAGGTCGCCGTACGCTCCCGGTTCCACCCGGTGGACTGGAACGAGATCAACGGCATCATCAACCTCGCGGTCGCCGAAGGCACCCTCGCCGAGGCCCGGCTGCGGATCATGGACGAGGACGGGCGCGTGCTGCGCACCGTACGGAGCCGCTCGAAGCCGGTGGAGAACCGGACGGCCGACGGCCGCGTCGACTACGAGCTGATCGGCACCATCCAGGAGATCGCCGAGGCCCAGCCCGGCACCACGGCCGTGCACACCCCCATCACCGGCGACTGGCGCCGTTCGCGCGAGGCGTTCCTGCTGGACGCGGGGCGGGCGCTGGCCGAGGCCCGCTCCACCGCCGAGGTCCTGCGGGTGGCGGCCTCGCTCTCCATGCCCGGCTTCATCCCCGACGGGCTGGCCGTCTTCGGCGTGTCCGGCGACCGGCTGTCGATCATCGGGCACCACGGGCACGACCCCGGGGACGAGGGCCCCTTCGCGGACATGCCGATGGAGACCGACTACCCGGCCGCGGAGGTGGTCCGTACCGGGCGGGCGATCTATCTCCCCAGCCCCGAGGACTACAAACGACGCTTTCCGGCCACCTGGCCGCTCGCCCAGGGCTTCGGCCGGATCTCCTGGGCCTTCCTGCCGCTGATCGTGGCCGGGCGGACCATGGGCGCCTGGATGGCCGCCTTCAAGCACCCCGTGTCCTTCTCCCCGGACGAGCGCTCCGTGCTGACCACCGTCGCCCGGATGCTCGCGCAAGCGCTCCAGCGCGCCGGTGTGGCCGAATCGGAGCGGGAACTCACCACCGGTCTGCAACGGTCGATGATGCCCCAGCTCGGCCCCGAGATCCCGGGCATGAAGATCGCCGCGCGCTACGTCCCGACCGGCGGCGGGCTCCAGGTCGGCGGCGACTGGTACGACATGATCCCGCTGCCGTCGAAACGGTTCGCGCTGGTCATCGGCGATGTCCAGGGCCACGACGTCCGGGCGGCCGGGCTGATGGGCCAGCTGCGCATCGCGGTGCGCGCCTACGCCTCCGAGGGCCACCGCCCCGACGCGGTGCTCTCGCGCGCCTCCCGCTTCCTGGCCGGGCTGTGCTCGGCCCAGGAGGCCCCGGACGACACGGCGGACTCGGACGACGCCGACTTCCAGAGCCCGCGCTTCGCGACCTGCCTGTACGTGGAGTGCGACCCGCAGACCGGCCTGCTGGAGGTGGCCCGCGCCGGGCACCCCGACCCGGCGATCCGGATGACGGACGGCACGGTCCTGATCCGGCCGACCGCCGGCGGACTGCCGCTCGGCATCGTGCCCGACACCGACTACCCGACGACGCGTTTCACCCTGGAACCGGGCGAGACGATGATGCTGTGCACCGACGGGCTCATCGAGACGGGCGGCCACGACCTCGACACGGGCTGGGCACGGCTGCGGGCGATCCTGGAGTCGGACACGCAGGACGTGCAGGACGGCCTGCGGGACCCCGAAGACCCGGAGCCCCGCCACCTCGAGCCCCCGCACCTCGAACGACTGGCCGACCTGCTGGTCCAAGCGGTGCACGGTCCGTCCTCGCACCACACCACGGGCCCGCTGGCCGACCGGCGGGAGGACGACATAGCCGTCGTCCTGCTGTGCCGCGAGGGTGCGGGGTGCGGCTGCGAGACCCCGCTGCTGCACCCGGCGGCGCCGACCCGGCGCACCATGCTGACGGTCGCGCAGGCGGAGCCGGAGCGGGTCGCGGGGGTGCGCCAGCAGATCCGGGAGCTGCTGCACGACTGGGCGGACGCGGAGCAGGTGGACGCGACGGTGCTGATGGTCTCCGAGATGGTGACGAACGTCCTGGTGCACACGGACGGGGACGCCCTGCTGACGGCGCAGGCGGTGGGTGAGCGGGGTGCGCGCCGCCTGCGCGTCGAGGTGGCGGACGGCTCCGACGAGCTGCCGCACAAGCGCCAGCCGGGCGAGATGGCGTCGAGCGGGCGCGGCGTCCTGCTGCTGGAGATGCTGGCGGACGCCTGGGGCGTGGATCCGCGCGGCCTGGTTCGAACTCGGCGAGCGTTCCAAACCGGAGTCCGACCGGCTGGACTGACTTCCGGGCGCCCGGCCCCTCCCGTGCTTGGATACAGCGTGCCGACTTCTCCGCTGCCCGAGCCCGTGCGGCGACTGGCCGCCTGGTGCGCCGTCGTCCTCCTCGTGACCGCCGTGCTGGCCCTCGTCGTGTGGCTGTGCACCGTCTTCCAACTGGTCGTCACACCCGTCCTGCTCGCCGTGCTCGGCACGGCCCTGCTCGGGCCGCTGCACCGACGGCTGGTCGGCATGAAGGTCAACCGCTCGCTCGCCGCGGCCCTCACCTGCCTCGCCGTGGTCGCCGTGGTCGGCGGGGCCGCGTACGTCGTGGTCCTCGCGCTCCTCGAGACCGGCGACCAGATCGTCGACGCCCTGCGACGGGCCGGCCAGAGCGTCGCCGATCACTTCGGGGCGCTCGGGACCTCCGTGGAGGACGTCGCCGAGCATTCCAGGGACCTGCTCACGAAGTTCGGCGGCACGGCCGCCTCCGGCGTGGTCACCGGTCTCAGCGTGGTCGGGACGATGATCGCGACGGCTCTGCTGGCGCTGGTGCTGATCTTCTTCTTCCTCCGCGACTCCCACCGGTCCGTGGAGACGCTCCGCTCGATGGTGCCGAGCCGTTCGGGCGACCTGATGGAGGCGATGGGGCGGCGCGCCTACGAGGCCGTCGAGGGGTTCATGCGCGGGACCACCTTCGTGGCCCTGGTCGACGCCGTGCTGATCGGCGCGGGTCTGCTGGTCCTGGACGTGCCGGGCGCCGTGGGCCTGGCCGCCCTGGTGTTCGTGACCGCGTACATCCCCTACCTCGGCGCGTTCCTCTCGGGAGCCGTGGCGGTCCTCGTCGCCCTCGCCGACCGGGGCTGGGTGACCGGCCTGTGGACGCTGGGTCTCGTCCTGGCGGTCCAGATGATCGAGGGGTACGTGCTCCAGCCGCTGGTGCAGAGCCGCACGGTGCAGATGCATCCGGCGGTGGTGATGCTGGCCATCACGGCCGGCGCGAGCGTCGCGGGCATCCTCGGCATGCTCCTGGCCGTCCCGCTGACCGCGGCCGTGTTCGGGATCGTCGCGGAGCTGCGGTCCCGGTACGCGGGCGAGGCGGCGGCGGGCGCGGGGGCGGACGCGGAAAAGCGGACGGGCCCCCGTTAGGGGGCCCGTCCGCCCGTCGGCCGTCGGCCCCTCGGCCGGCCCGTCGCCCGTCGGCCCGTCGGCCGTGCCGTCGGCCCGTCGGCCGTCCCGGACCGTCAGGCTTCCGACGCCTCGCCCGTACCGCGGTGGCCGAGGCCGGTGCGGGCCGTGGTGGGGATGCGGCCCAGCCGTCCGGCCTGGAAGTCGTCGAACGCCTGCTGCAGCTCGCGCTGGCTGTTCATGACGAACGGACCGTAGTGCGCCATCGGTTCGCGGATCGGCCGCCCGCCGAGGAGGACGATCTCCAGCGCCGGGGCGTTGGAGTCCTGGCTCTCGTCCGCCCTCAGGGTCAGCGAGCCGCCCTCGCCGAAGACCACCGTCTGCCCGGTGTGGACGGGCCGGCGGTCCTCGCCGACCGTGCCGCGGCCGGCCATGACGTACGCCAGGGCGTTGAAGTCCTCGCGCCACGGAAGGGTGAGCCGCGCGCCGGGGGTCACCGTCGCGTGGATCATCGTGATCGGGGTGTGGGTGATGCCGGGGCCCTGGTGGCCGTCCAGCTCGCCGGCGATCACGCGGAGCAGGGCGCCGCCGTCCGGGGAGGCCAGCAGCTGGACCTGGCCGCCGCCGATGTCCTGGTAGCGCGGGGGCATCATCTTGTCGGAGGCGGGGAGGTTCACCCACAGCTGGAGGCCGTGGAAGAGTCCGCCGGACACGACGAGCGACTCCGGCGGGGCCTCTATGTGAAGCAAACCGGCCCCGGCTGTCATCCATTGCGTGTCGCCGCCGTTGATGACTCCGCCGCCGCCGTTGCTGTCCTGGTGGACGAAGGTTCCGTCGATCAGGTAGGTGACGGTCTCGAAGCCGCGGTGCGGGTGCCAGGGCGTGCCCTTGGGCTCGCCCGGCGCGTACTCCACCTCGCCCATCTGGTCCATCATGATGAACGGGTCGAGGTACTGGTAGTTGATCCCGGCGAACGCGCGACGTACCGGGAACCCCTCGCCCTCGAACCCACCGGGGGCGGTCGTGACGGCCAGCACCTTGCGGGCGGTCGTCGTCTCCTGGGCGGGCTCCGCGACGCGGGGAAGCGTCAACGGGTTCTCCACAGTCACTGCAGGCATGGTCGGAACCTCCTTCTGCGTCGAGTTTAGTTGAAACTCGAACTTTCTGCCACACCCGCCAGAACAGAAGGGGCCCCGGGGGAATTCCCCCGGGGCCCCGGCTCCTCGCGCGGCCGGGACTCAGCCGGTGCGGGCCGGGTCCACGGAGCGGCACACGCGGCCGGCCTGCCGGTCGGCGTCCGGCGGGGCCCATTCGACCGGGGAGGGACCGAGCTGGTGATCGTCCGGCACGCGACGGGCACGGCCCCCGTCCCCGCACCGAAGCAGGTGACCGCGGTGCGCCACCTCGACGGCACCGTCCCGGCCGTCCCTGCCGATCGGACGGTCGAGGTCGGCGCCCTTCCGGTCCTGCTCGACCGGCTCCCCGACCCGTCGGACCCGCGGCGGGGGAGCCGAGGGCGCCCCCGCCGACACCATCGCTCAGCCGCTGCTGTGGAGCAGGTCCACGCCCAGGCCGGTCACCGAGTGGAGGACCGCCTTGCCGTCGCGCCGGGTGGTGATCAGGCCGGCCGCGCGCAGGGTGCGGGTGTGCTCCGAGACCGAGGGGAGGCTGATGTCGAGTTCACGGGCCAGCTCGGACGTGGTGCGCTGCTGGATCAGCAGCTGGAGCACCGCCGCCCGGGTGCGGCCCAGCAGCGCGTCCAGCGCGCCCTCGACCGGCCCCGGGGCGACCAGGGGGAGCGGGGTCAGCGCCGGGTACATCAGCAGGCGCCTGCCGTCGGGTCCCTCCGGGCCCTCGGCCAGCAACGGCCGCCCCGTCCAGAACGGCGAGGGCATCAGCACCAGGCCCCGGCCGCCGAGAGCGGTCGGGTAGTCCGGCGGCAGCCCGACCTGGAAGACCGGGCCCGTCCAGTCGGCCTGCGGATGCGTACTGGCCAGGCAGGCCTTGATCCCGTGCGCGGCCAGCAGCCGGGTGCGCCAGGCCACGTCCGCCTGGAAGGACTGCCGGATCCGCGGCCACTGCGGGGCGATGAGCACCTCGTACGCGGACCTGAGCGCGCCGCCGAGCTGATCCCAGGCCTCGCGGTCCTGGCCCCACAGCGCGCGCAGCCACGAGGCCGGGCCGTGGGCCCGCGCGATGACGCGGTCCAGCTGATCGGCGGTGAGCAGCGGACCGGCCTCCCGTACGGCTGCCAGCCCCTCTTCCACGGTGCGCGAGTACGGCTCGACGAACTGCGGGTTGTCTCCGTCGGGCCGCAGCAGGTCCAGCAGCGGCCGGACCCGGCCCGGTAACTCCTGACCCACGCGGCTGCGCCAGCGGCCGAAAACCGCCTGCTCGTCCCGGCGCTGCCAGGCGACCAGCGCCATCGCCGTCTCCACCATCGGGAGCGGCTCGCTCGCGAAAGTGACGTTGAGCAGGTCCTCGGTGGTGAAGTGCACCCTCAGCATCGCGCGCCCCCGTCAGGCGTCGGCCTTCAGCCCCCGTACGGCGTCCAGCCCTAGTGTCCTGCGCCAGTAGTTGATCGTTATTTGTTGTGTGACTTCTGCTGCTGGTGCGTCTGTTCCTCGTCGGGGCCCGAAGCTGGAGCCGCTG
>NZ_JBEXOV010000067.1:0-40441 GCF_040611715.1 Streptomyces sp. NPDC006544
GAGGGCCGGCGCCCCGCGGGGCGCCGGCCCTCCGGCACGTCCGGCGCCGGTCCGGTGCTCGGCGGCGGGGGCGCCGCCGCCGACAGGTGCGCGGGTCAGTTCCTTCCCTTGGCCCTCAGGCGCACGCAGATGCCCCACGGGATCAGCAGGACGCCCGCGAGGAGCAGCAGTCTGAACAGGAACCACGCGTTGTCCTCGGCGATCTGCCCGTGCTCGTCGCCCATGACGTAGCCGAGGACGATCGCGGCCCCGCCGATGAGCAGACCGGGGGTGCCGAGGGCCCACAGCAGGACGGTGAACCAGACGGCGCGCCCGGCGGCCGTTGGAGCGTGGCCGGGCCCGGGACCGAGCGCGGGCCGGGGAGGCCGCGGGATCCGGGACGCCTCGCGGGGCGGCATGGTGATCACCACGGAGGGCGGGACGGCCGCGTCGAGCGGGGCCAGGTCGGCGGGGCCTATCCCGTACAGGGCCGGCTCGACGGTGAGCGTGAAGCCGTCGTGGCCCACCAGGTGGCGGGCGCCGTCCGGAAAGGCCTGCACCAGGGAGCAGGCGGCGTAGTGGACGGTGATCCGTTGGCGCTCCGAGACCAGGCTGACGCCGTCGTCGCCCACGATCAGGACCGTGCCGGGGGTGCCCAGGGCGGGGTGGCGCCGCCCGGTGACGGTCTGTGCGGATCCGGTGGGCGCGGCCGCGAACCCCGGCGCGAGCTCCGCGGCGCGGTCCGCGCTCCGGCCGGGCAGCTGGAGCAGGGCGCCGGCCCCTACCGTGTGCGCGATCTCGTGCAGGGACGCGGCGGTGACCGCCTCGATCTCGGCCCGCTCCTCGGCGACGGTCGGGCTCCGGTGCCCCAGCAGCAGGTCCACCGCGTACCCGGGGAGCCGGTCCGCGGCGAGCCCGGGGGCCTCGAGGCGGGCGAGCGCGGAGGCCCGTACGGATTCCAGGAGGGCCGGATCGATCCGGCCCTCCCGCAGCTTCGCGAGGACGCCGACGAAGGCGCCGGCCATCGCCTCCTGCTG
Organism: Streptomyces sp. NPDC006544; assembly: GCF_040611715.1. Classification (NCBI taxonomy): domain Bacteria; kingdom Bacillati; phylum Actinomycetota; class Actinomycetes; order Kitasatosporales; family Streptomycetaceae; genus Streptomyces; species Streptomyces sp. NPDC006544. Next base: position 1,017 of record NZ_JBEXOV010000067.1, read on the forward strand.
CCCGGGCAGCGCGTCGGCGTGCGCGACGAGGGTCGCCGAGCCGGCGTCGCGGGGGTCGTACGCGCAGGTGGCCGTGTACGCGTACCCGCTCTCGTGGCGCAGCGCGCGGAACAGCTCCTTGCCCAGCACCTCGGCGAACAGGCCCGCTCCGGTGGAGCGGGGCAGTACGGAGGTCAGGACGACGCTCCCGTCCGCGCCCCGGAAGAAGGCGGGGAGGACGGGCAGGGCGGAGGCGGCCTCGGGCGCCGGCTGCCACGGGCCACGGGGGAGGGCGAGCCCGAGGCCGCCGGGCACGGCGTCGCCGGTGATCCACAGGACGGCGTTGCCGGCGGTGAAGCGGGTCCGGGCCCAGTCGCGGACCTGCTGTCCGGTGAGCTGAGCGAGCCCGGCCTCGGCGTATCCGGCGAGGCCGTAGGAGCGGGATCCGTAGCGCCACAGGGTGGAGAGTCGGCCCGGACCGGGACTCCTGACGGCGGCCTCGGCCCGGAGGATCTCCTTCTCGGTGTCCAGCCGGTCCATGGGGAGGTCGCGCAGGGCGGCGCAGACGCCGTTGAGGTACTCGCCCACCTCGGTAGGGGTGCCGGTCACCTCGAAGCGCGTGTACGCGGCGGCGCCGCCGCCGTCGTGGTGCGGGTCGCCGGGCCGCCCGAGGCGGTGCAGGGCCAGGTGCTCGACGAGGTGGGTGATGCCGCGGGTGGCCAGGGTCTCGTCGGCGGAGCCGACGCGGAAGAGCAGTCCGGCGGTGAGGGGGCCCGGCCGGTGGGCGAGGACGGTGCGGATGCCGTTCACCGTGGTGGTGACGATGCCGTCCGCAGAGGCGGCGGACTCGGGCCCGGGGTGCGTTTCGGTGCTCATCGTGATGTCCCTCAGCCCTTGGCCTGAGCGCTCTTGCGGTGGCGGTGGCGGGCGAACTCGGCCGCGTGGTCCCCGGTGCCCAGGTAGCCCCAGGGGAACTGGCCGGGGCGGTCGCCGAGGACACGGAAGTGCGCAGCGGCGTCGGTGGGCCGGGCGGCCGCGTCGTGGGCGGCCGCGAAGGCGTCGTGGGCGTCGGTGCGGGCGTACGCGTCGGCCCGGGCGGCGGGGTCGAACACGGGACGGCCGGGCGGGGGGTGAGCGGACACGTGCGGATCATATGACCGGCGATCCAGCGGACGACAGGGTTTCGGTCCGGGATCTTGATCATGGGAGTGCCTGCTCAGCAGGGGCGCGGCGAGCGGACGCGCCGTGCTGCCCGGCGTGTGCGGGCGCGCGGCTGAGCGCTGCCGCGGGGCCGGCCCGGTGTCACGTTCTCCCGGCCCCCGCGGGGCCGGGAGACGGAGCTGTATCAGTCGCCGATCTTCTTGGCGGAGCCGTATCCGGCGAACGCGGCGAGGGCCAAGAAGAGGATGCTCATGAAGTCCGCGTCGATGTTCCAGGCGTCGACCAGGCCGGACACTCCGAGCGTGCTCAGCACGTCGCCCACGCCGACGTGCTCGAAGTCGGCCAGCGCGAGCGCGTAGAAGAACAGCTCGCCGAGGAAGACCGAGGCGACCGAGAGGATCGCGCCGACGATCGGAAGGACGGGGTTGCGGCCGCCGGCCTTGCCGGCGGCGAAGCCGACGAGGGCGCCGACGCCGACTGCGGCGTAGCCGATCTCGCGGTCGATGGCGTTCATGATGCCGCCGTACGCGGCGGCCGCGACCAGGGCCGCGACGAGCGCGGCGGCGATGCCGAGGCCCACGTTGCCGGGGCGCACCGGGGCCGGGGCCGGCGACGGGGCGAGGAAGTCGACCCCGGACGGGCCGGGGCGGGCGGCCGTGGCCGTCGCGTCGGCCGAAGGTGCGGCCGACGGCGCGGCCGACTCGGGTGCGGCGGACTCGGGCGCGGGCGGCTGGAACTGCTGGCTCATGGAGAAATCCCCCCCAGGGATGGTGCGCACGGCAAACCGCACGCCTGTGCGTGGCGTTCGGCCGACGGCCTACAGCCGGTGCGCGGCGCCCGCCGGGCTGGCGCCACGGGTGTCCAGCAGCAACTGCGCCTTGACCGCCAGTCCTTGGAGGTCGTAGGTGCGGTGGTGCTGGAGCAGGATCGTCAGATCGGCGTTGGCCGCGGCCTCGTACAGCGATTCGGCGCGGGGGACGGGCTGGTCCCTGACGCGCCATCCGCTGATGTAGGGATCGTGGTAGCTGATCAGCGCCCCGAGGTCGAGGAGCCGGCTGGCGATCTCGCGGGCGGGGGAGCCCTCCTGATCGGCGAGGTCCTGCTTGTACGTGACCCCGAGCAGCAGGACCCGGGCCCCGCGCGCGGACTTGCCGTGCTCGTTCAGCAGGGCGGCGCTGCGCTGGATGACGTACTGCGGCATCCGGTTGTTGATCTCCTGCGCGAGGCCGACCATGCGCAGCGGATGGCCCGGGGTGCGGGTGGTGTGGGGGAGGTAGTTGGGGTCGAGGGGGACGCCGTGGCCGCCGACTCCGGGGCCGGGGCGGAAGGCCTGGAAGCCGTACGGCTTGGTCTCGGCGCAGCGGATGACGTCCCACAGGTCCACGCCCAGGTCGTGGCAGAGCACGGCCATCTCGTTCATGAGGGCGATGTTGACGTGCCGGTAGTTGGTTTCGAGGAGTTGCACGGTCTCGGCCTCGCGCAGGCCGCGGGCGCGCACCACCTTGTCGGTGAGGCGGGCGTAGAAGGCGTGCGCGGACTCCGTGCAGGCGGGGGTCAGGCCGCCGATGACCCGGGGGGTGTTGGAGATGCCGTGCGTGCGGTTGCCCGGGTCGAGCCGGCTGGGGGAGTAGGCCAGGTGGAAGTCCCGGCCGGCGTGCAGCCCCGAGCCCGATTCGAGGATCGGGCGCAGGTATTCCTCGGTGACGCCGGGGTGGGCCGCCGATTCGAGGATGACGGTGGTGTGGGGGCGCAGCCGGGCGGCGAGCGTACGGCCCGCCTCGCCGACCGAGGACAGGTCGAGTGCACGGTCCGCGCCGAGCTGGGTAGGGGCGCAGATGACGGCGGTGCGGACCCGGCCGAGTTCGGCGGGGTTGGTGGTGATCCGGAAGCCGGCCGCCGACATGCGGCGGATCTCGGCGGCGGTGAGGGTGGAGTCCGTGGACGGACCGCTGTCGTAGCCGACCGTCTCGATCCCGGCGGCCACGGCTGCCTGGGCGAGCGGGAGACCGAGATGGCCGAGTCCGATGACGGCGAGATCTGCGGGCATGGGGGTGCCGTCCCTTCCCTTCCCTGACAAGCATGAGGGGGCGGAGCGCGCAAGTCCTGTGGAGGAGGAGAGCTGGCGCAATGTCAGACTAGGCGTATATATGACAGATATGTCGCATTCGCAGAGGGTGACCGCCGTCGTGTTATCCACAGGCGGTGGCCGATGTGGGTGCGTGCGGTCAGAATCGTGAACGGGCGATGTGAGCGGGATCACCCACGACGAGCGGGATGACCCATAGGCCGGGCGGGGCGACCCGCGTCAACGGGAGGCAGGCGGCTGTGACGACGACAGGGACTGGCGCGGGGACGGGCGCGGGGGCTGGCACGGGGACCGGCGCGGGGGCCGGTGCGGGCGGCGGAGGAGGCGGCGGTGGCGGTGGTGGAGGAGGAGGAGGAGGGGCCGGGCCGGGCGGGGGTGCGACGCCGGGCGCGGGTGCGACGCCGGGCGGGGGTGCACCGGCGGGCGGGAGCGCCGGCGGGCGGAGCAGGGGCGGGACGGGTGTCGCGGCGGCGGCACTGGGCCCTGTCCAGCGAGCCGAGGCGCTCGCCGCGATGGCCGAGCGGGAGCTGGACGTGCTGGTGGTCGGCGCGGGCGTGGTGGGCGCCGGCACCGCCCTGGACGCGGTGACCAGAGGCCTGGCGACCGGGCTGGTCGAGGCGCGGGACTGGGCCTCCGGCACGTCCAGCCGCTCCAGCAAGCTCATCCACGGCGGGCTCAGATATCTGGAGATGCTCGACTTCGCCCTCGTGCGGGAGGCGCTGAAGGAGCGCGGCCTGCTGCTGGGGCGCCTCGCCCCGCACCTGGTGAAGCCGGTGCCGTTCCTCTACCCGCTGCAGCACAAGGGGTGGGAGCGGTGGTACGCGGGATCCGGGGTCGCGCTGTACGACGCGATGTCGCTCTCCAGCGGCCACGGGCGCGGCCTGCCGACCCACCGCCACCTCTCGCGCCGGCGCGCCCTGCGGATCGCTCCGGCACTGCGCAAGGACGCGCTGGTGGGCGCCCTGCAGTACTACGACGCCCAGATGGACGACGCGCGGTACGTGACGACGTTGGTCCGGACGGCCGCGGCGTACGGGGCGCAGTGCGCCAACCGGGCGAGGGTCGTCGGCTTCCTGCGCGAGGGCGAACGGGTGGTCGGCGCGCGCGTGCGGGACGTGGAGGGCGGGGGCGAGTACGAGATCCGCGCGAAGCAGATCGTGAACGCCACGGGGGTGTGGACGGACGACACCCAGGCGCTGATCGGGGAGCGCGGGCAGTTCCACGTGCGGGCGTCGAAGGGCATCCACCTCGTGGTCCCCAAGGACCGGATCCATTCGTCCACCGGGCTGATCCTGCGGACCGAGAAGTCGGTGCTGTTCGTGATCCCCTGGGGCCGGCACTGGATCGTGGGCACCACGGACACCGACTGGGACCTCGACAAGGCGCACCCGGCGGCGTCCAGCGCGGACATCGACTACCTGCTGGAGCACGTGAACTCGGTGCTGGCGGTACCGCTCACCAGGGACGACGTCCAAGGGGTCTACGCCGGCCTGCGGCCTCTGCTGGCCGGGGAGTCGGACGCGACGAGCAAGCTCTCCCGCGAGCACACGGTGGCGCATCCGGTCCCGGGGATGGTGGTGGTCGCCGGAGGCAAGTACACGACGTACCGGGTGATGGCGAAGGACGCGGTCGACGAGGCGGTCCACGGCCTGGACCAGCGGGTGGCGGAGTGCGTCACGGAGGACGTGCCGCTGGTGGGTGCCGAGGGGTACCGGGCGCTGTGGAACGGCCGGGCGCGGATCGCGGCGCGGACGGGGCTGCATGTGGTCCGGGTGGAGCACCTGTTGAACCGATACGGGTCGCTGACGGAGGAACTGCTGACGCTGATCGCGGCGGATCCGTCGCTGGGGGAGCCGCTGACGGGCGCCGACGACTACCTCCGTGCCGAAGTCGTCTACGCGGCCTCGCACGAGGGGGCGCGCCACCTCGACGACGTGCTGACGAGGCGGACGCGGATCTCGATCGAGACCTTCGACCGGGGGACGCGCTCGGCGCGGGAATGCGCGGAGCTGCTGGCTCCGGTCCTGGGCTGGGACAAGCAGCAGATCGAGAAGGAAGTGGAGCACTACGAGAAGCGGGTACAGGCGGAGCGGGAATCTCAGCGTCAGCCGGATGACCAGACGGCGGACGCCGCGCGGTTGGGGGCGCCGGACATCGTCCCGTTGTAACTCCGCAATGCGGAGGGGGGAACCACGGACCCGGGGCTCCCGTCCGTTGCGGAGTAAGGGACAATGAGGGTTCTGCCGGGGCGGGTTACCGGGCACCTCGGCCGCTGCCGGGGGCAACCGGAGCAGGCGGCACGATCGCAGAGGGGACGCATGTCGAAGCCGGAGTACACCGAGTCGCCGGATCCGTCTGTCGGGACGGGAACGCCGGTGTCTCCGGCGGCCGATCACGCGGACGCGAAGCCCGTGAAGTCGAAGCCCACGGAGCCGCCGGTGGCGGCGGAGCCGCAGGACGCGAAGCCCGCTCCGCGTAAGCCTGCCGGGGCGAGGACGAATCTGGGCAAGCCCGCGGCGGCGAAGCCCGCAGTCGCGAGGCCCGCAGCCGTGAAGGCCGCCGAGGCGAAGGCCGATCCGGTCAAGCCCGCTGAGACGAAGTCAGCGGTGGCGGCGGAGGCCGAGGACGCGAAGCCTGCCGCTGCGAAGCCCGTCGAGGTGAAGGCTGATGCGGCTGAGCCCGCTGATGCGAAGCGTGCCGCTGCGAAGCCCGCTGTGGCGGCGGAGGCCGAGGACGCGAAGCCTGCCGGTGCGAAGCCCCCTGTGGTGGCGGAGCCTGAGGACGCGAAGCCTGCCGGTGTGAAGCCCGCTGTGGTGGTGGAGCCCGAGGACGCGAAGCCTGCCGGTGTGAAGCCCGTCGAGGTGAAGGCCGATGCGGCTGAGCCCGCTGACGCGAAGCCTGCCGCTGCGAAGGCGGAGGGGGGCAAGCCCGCTGCGGCCAGGGCGGATCTGCATAAGTCCGCTGCGGCGAAGGCCGCTGTGGCCGCCGAGCCTCAGGACGCGAAGCCCGCGGTCGGGCAGGGCGCCGCCGCGAAGCCGGCCGCCGTGAGCAAGGCCGATGAGGTGGCCGCCGCCGTCAAGGCGGCCGCGGCCAAGGCGGAGGAGGGCCCCCACGACGAGGGGCGGCTGCTCGCGGGCCGGTACCGGCTCGGCGCCGTCCTCGGCAAGGGCGGCATGGGCACCGTCTGGCGTGCCGAGGACGAGACCCTCGGCCGGACGGTCGCCGTCAAGGAACTCCGGTTCGGTACCGGGGTCGACGACGACGAGAAGCGCCGCCTCATCACCCGCACCCTCCGCGAGGCCAAGGCCATCGCGCGGATCCGCAGCGGCGGCGCGGTGACGGTCTACGACGTCGTCGACGAAGACGGCCGGCCGTGGATCGTCATGGAGCTCATCGAGGGCCCCTCGCTCGCCGAGTTCATACGGGAGAACGGCCCCCTGACCCCGCGCCGCGCCGCCGAGGTCGGCCTCGCCGTGCTCGACGTGCTCCGCGCGGCGCACCGTCAGGGCATCCTGCACCGGGACGTGAAGCCCTCCAACGTGCTGCTCGCCGACCACGGCAACGGCCGCGTGATCCTCACCGACTTCGGCATCGCCCAGGTCGAGGGCGACCCGTCCGTCACCTCCACCGGCATGCTCGTGGGCGCCCCCTCGTACATCTCGCCCGAGCGGGCCCGCGGCCAGCGCCCCGGTCCGCCGGCGGACATGTGGTCGCTCGGCGGCCTGCTGTACGCCGCGGTCGAGGGCGTCCCCCCGTACGACAAGGGATCGGCGCTCGCCACCCTCACCGCCGTGATGACCGAGCCGGTCGACCCGCCCAAGAACGCGGGTCCGCTCACCGAGGTCATCTACGGCCTCCTCGTCAAGGACCCGGTCCACCGGCTCGACGACGACCGGGCACGGGCCATGCTCTCGGCCGTGATCGAAGCCCCCGAGCCGCCGGTGGCGGTGGCTGGCCCGAGCCCCGAGGAGACCCGGCAGATATCGCTCGCCGAGGCCCAGGAGGCAGCGGAGAAGGTCACCGCCGAGAAGGCGGCGAAGGCTGCCGAGAAGGCGGAGAAGAAGGAACGCGAGCGCAGGGACCGCGAGCAGCGCGAGCGCACCCGCGCCGCGCTGAAGTCGGCCCGCAAGGCGGCGGCGGCCACCGCCGCCGACGCCACCACGGCGGTGACGGCGGCCGAACGCCCGGGCCCGCGCCCCGCGCCCGTCGCGGCGCCGCTCACCGACGTCATGCCGCGCCGCACCATCGCCCTGGCGATAGCGGGCGTGGTCCTCGTGCTCGCCGTCATCGGTTCGCTCGTCGCCTACGCCTTCGCGGGTGACGACAAGGACGGTGCGAAGCAGGACGGCAAGGACGGCAAGGGCTCGGCCGCCTCGAGCCCGGCGGCCGGCTCCTCGCCGCCCGCCTCGCCCTCGCCCTCGCCTTCACCGAAGGCCGGTGACTCGGCGGGCAGCGGCGGCGCGAGCTCCCCCGGCCCGGCCGCGGGCGCGGGCGGCGCGGGCACCGGCACCAACACGAGCCAGGGACAGGGCGCGACGCCCGGCGGTTCCGGGAGTTCACTTCCGTCCGGGTTCGCGCAGGTCAGCGACCCCGGCTTCCACTTCGCGATGGCGATGCCCGAGGGCTTCAAACAGACCGACACCATAGGCAAGAACGACGGGGTCATCTACAGCCGGGACGGCGGCTTCCCGCGGATCCAGATCGACTTCAACAGCAAGCCGCTGGACGACGCCCGCGCCGCCTGGGCGGAGCTGGCCCCGGCCGTCGCGGGCAGCAGCACGAACTACAAGCTGCTGCGCCTCGAGGCGACGGAGTACCGGGGTTACCCGACCGTCGCGGACTGGGAGTTCGAGCGCGACCAGAAGGGCATCCGGGTCCGCGTGCTCGACCGCGGGTTCAAGATCGACGCCAAGCACGGCTACGCCATCATGATCAGCTGCGCCGCCGACCAGTGGGACGCCCCGGAGTGCGCGCAGATGCGCAAGACGGCGTTCGAGACGTTCCAGCCGCTCGGCTGACCGGATCCGGGCCCGGGTCGACGGCCGGGCCCGGTACGGGACGGGGGTGAGCCTTGTCAGGGCCGGGACGCGGGCGCCCTGGGCGACGTATCGTGTCAGCCGGGCCACAGGGACGGGCCCACAGCTCTCGGGGGAGGCGACGTGGAGGACTACGCGGGCCGGATCCTGGCCGAGCGCTACCGCCTGCCGCTGCCCCCGTCCGACGAGTACGAGCTGATCGAGACCCGGGCCTTCGACACGCGCAGCGGGCAGGAAGTCCTGGTCCGGCAGGTGCCGTTACCGGAGGTCGTGGACGCGGAGCTGCTGGACGGCACGCGGGGCGGCCCCGTCGCGGCGCACGGGCGGCGCGCTCCGGGCGAACTGCCCGCCGTGCGCAGGGCCATCGCCGCGGCGCAGGCGGCGGCGTCCGTGCCGGACCATCCGCGGCTGGACCAGGTCTTCGACGTGTTCGCGGAGGACGGTTCGCTGTGGATAGTGAGCGAACTCGTCCCGGCCAGACCGCTGGCGGCGCTGATCGCGGAGGAACCGCTGAGCCCGTACCGCGCGGCGGAGGTGGCGGCGGACGTGCTGACCGCGTTGCGGGTGCTGCACGCGCACGGGTGGACCCACCGCAACATCACCATGCGGACGGTACTGATATGCGAGGACGGGCGGGTCGTCCTCACCGGGCTGGCCGCGGGAGCCGCCGAGGACGCGCTGTGCGGGTACGACCCGGTCCCGTCGCCGGACGGCTTCGGGGGGCCGGCCCTCCCGCCCCGGGGCGTGGACGCGGAGACAGGGCTCGGACTCGGGCTCGGGGGCGGGGACGGCGACGGGGACGGGTTCCGTAGGGGTGCGGCGCCGGTCGCCGGCTACGGCTCGGAACCCGTGGGCCCGGCGGCTCCTCCCCGCTCCGTGGACGCCGCGGACTCCGTGGACACGGTGGGCTCCGTGGACTACACGGGTCTGGCGGGTCACGAGAGTCCCGCGCGCCCCATCGAACCCGCCGATCCCATGGACCCCGCGCGTGGCCACCGGACGGGGGCCGAGACCGGATCCGGCGCCGGGGGAGGGGGAGGGGCGGAGTACGCGCCGATCGTGGCTCCCGGGTACGACACCGGTCCGCGGTACACCGACCACATCGTCCCCGGGAGCACCGGCGACGCCGGTGAGCGGCCCGATCTGAAGGCCGCGGCGCGGGCCGGGGCCATCGCCGCGTACCGGGCCGGGGCGCAGGCCGCCGCGCGGATCACCGAACAGCGCAAGGCCGGGACGGGACCCGTCCCGGGTCCCGTCCCGGAGCAACAGGCTGCGGAGCCGAGGCCGGAGGGGTCGAACCTGCCGCAGGGGTACTCGTACCCGTACGGGGGCCCGGACGGCGGAGCGGCCTGGCACGGGGCCACGCCGCGGCGCCCGGCCGCCCTGCCCGCCCCGCCGCTCCGCGCCGAAGCCGAACCCCAGACCCCGCCGGAGCGCCGGGCGCTGACCGAACCGCATAGCGCGCCGGAGCGCCGGGCGCTGCCCGAGCCGCAGACCCCACCCGTCCGTCCGGCGCTGCCGGAGCCGCACACCCCGCCGGAGCGCCAGGCGCTGACCGAAGCGCAGAGCACGTCGGGGCGTCTCCCGCTGCCCGCGCAGCTCGCCCTCCCGCAGGGCTACCGCCAGGCGGACGGCCCGGGCGGCTCCGGCCGGCCGCGGGACGGTGCGGGCGGTGCCCCCGGGGTGGCTCCGGCCGCCGGGGGAGGGGGCGGGTGGGGGAGCGGGCCCGGGACCGGACCCCGGAGCGGGCTCGATGCCGAGCGGGCCCGGCAGACGCGGATGGCCGTCGTCGGCGCCGTCACCGAGCGGTGGTCGCCCGAGCAGGCGCAGGCCGCGCACGGCCCGTGGCAGCTGGCCGCGCCCGTCGGGCCGGCCACCGACCTCTGGGGGCTCGGCGCACTGCTGTACCGGGCCGTACAGGGGCACGCCCCGTACCCCGAGGACACCGTCGCCGAGCTCGTGGAGATGGTCTGCTCCGAGCCGCCGGCCTTCGCCGAGGAGTGCGGCCCGCTGCGCCCGGTGGTGGAGTCGCTGCTGCGTCAGGACCCGACCGAGCGTCCCGACTTCGAGCAGCTCCGCGGCTGGCTGCGCTCCCTCGTGCGGTCCGCACCGGAACCCGACTACGGCTTCGCCGCGCTGCTCCCGATGCCGCCCCCGGATCCCGCGCGGCTGCCCGTCGTGCGGCGGCGGGGCGAACTGCACGGCCGGCACCGCAGCGCCGATCACCCCCGCAAGCCGCTCGCGCTGGGCCGGACCCTGCTCCTCGGGGTCCTCGTCCTGCTCGCCGGAGCCGTAGCGTACGCCCTGTTCTTCATGCCCCGGTCCGCCGGTCCGCAGGGGGACGGCGGACACAAGGCGGCCGGCATGAAGCCGCCGGCGGGACAGTCGAAGAGTCCGGGCGCGAGCCCGAGTCCGAGCCCGAAACCGGACGCCTCGGGCGCGGGCCCCAGCGCGCCCGAGTCCAAGCCCGCGCCGCAGACCCACGCCCCCGCCCCGGCCGGGTACACCACCCAGCAGGACGCCGAGCACTTCGAGATCACCGTCCCGAACGGGTGGGACCGTCGCGGAATGAACGAGTCCGGTCAGGTGCGCTACACGGAGGGGGAGTTCGCCCTCACCGTCGTCCCCGGCCGGGACAAGGTCGAGGGCACCCCGGACCCGGCCACCTACCAGAAGGACAAGGAGCCCGAGCTGGCTCCGTACCGCTCCTCCACCTGGTCCAGCGTCAGCGACATCAAGTCCACCAAGGTCGGCAACCAGCTCCGGGTCACCGGCCGGTACACCTGGATCGACGGCAACGGCCGGTCGGTCGTGGCCCGCAACTACGTCGTCGCGCTCGCGGGCTCGTACCACGTCGTCCTGGTCACCGGCCCGCAGGACCAGGAGGGCAAGGTCACCGAGGCCTTCGAGCAGGCAACGGCCAGTTACCGAACGGGCGGCTGACGAGGAATCAGTACGGCAATTGCGTCACAGTGCGGCCCAACGGCCGCCGAGAGGTTCCGGCAGTGCCCGCGAGCTCCGTAGTCTGGCCGGAAGTGCACAGAGCGGCGGGGATTCGTGGAACAGCAGACAGGTGCGGGCGCGGTGCTCGCAGGCCGGTACCGGCTCGTCGAGGCCATCGGCAGAGGCGGCATGGGCAAGGTGTGGCGCGCACACGACGAGCTGCTGCACAGGACCGTCGCCGTCAAGGAACTGACAGCGGGTCTGTACGTCGCCCAGGCCGACCGGGACGTCATGCACGCCCGGACGCAGAAGGAGGCCCGGGCCGCGGCCCGGATCCAGCATCCCGCCGTCGTCACCGTGCACGACGTCCTGGAGCACGACGACCGGCCGTGGATCGTCATGGAGTACATCGACGGCCCCTCCCTCGCGGACGCGGCGAAGACGGCCGGGCGGATCGAGCCGCGCGAGGCGGCCCGCATCGGGCTGCACGTGCTGCGCGCGCTGCGCGCCGCGCACGCGGTCGGCGTCCTGCACCGGGACGTGAAGCCGGGCAACGTCATGCTGGCCAAGGACGGCCGCGTGATGCTCGCGGACTTCGGCATCGCGGCGATCGAGGGCGACTCCTCCATCACGCGCACCGGCGAACTCGTCGGCTCCATCGACTACCTGGCCCCCGAACGGGTCACCGGCGGTGCCCCTGGCCCCGCGTCCGACCTGTGGTCGCTCGGCGCGACGCTGTACACGGCCGTCGAGGCCCGCTCGCCGTTCCGCCGCACCTCGCCCATCTCCAGCCTCCAGGCCGTGGTGAACGAGGAGCCGCCCGCCCCCACGCACGCGGGCCCGCTGGCCCCGGTCATCACGGCGCTGCTGCGCAAGGACCCGGACCACCGGCCGTCGGCCGCCGACGCCGAGCAACTGCTGCTGGAGGCGATGGAGGGCCGGGAACCGAAGGCGGCGCACGCGTTCGTACCGACGCGCGCGCTGGGCTCCGACGAGCTGTCCCCCGCCCGCGACGACGCGGCGGACGGGCCGGCGCCCGGGGCCGCTGACGCCGGGACGGGCGCGCGGGCACCCTCCGTCTCCGGGGGCGCGGAGATCTCGGCGTTCGGGTCCGAGCCGGGTACGGAGGCGAAGACGAGGCGGGATCCGCGGGCGGCCCCGGACGGGCGGCCCCCGGCCCCCTCCGGCACCGCTCCCGGCCGCCTCCGGCGCGCGGCGGTCGTCGCCCTGGTCGCGGCGCTGCTCGGCGGCGGCGGGGTGTTCGGGGTGCTGAAGTACACCGGTGACGCGGGGGCGGACGACAAGGTCGCGGGTTCGACCGCCGGGCAGTCGGGCGGCGACGCGAAGGTGCAGGCGGGGGGCCCACCGGCCGGCTACACCAAGGTCACCGACCCCCTGGCCGGCTTCACGCTGTTCGTCCCGGACGGGTGGACGCGCCAGGCGAACGGCGACCAGATCGACTACACCGCGGACGACGGGAACCACTTCATCCGGATCGCGGCCGACTCCACCCCGGACTACCAGGACCCTTACGCGCACCTGCTCGACCTGGAGAAGCAGGTGCGCAAGCGCACGGACTACAAGAAGGTGCGGCTGAACCAGAACACCTTCCGGGACAGCACCCGGTCCGCGCTCTGGGACTTCACCTGGACGGAGAAGCAGAACCACCCCGGTCCCCGCCGGGCCAAGGAGCAGATGTACGTCGCCCAGGACGGCACGGAGTACGCCGTCTACATGTCGAGCCCGGTCGCCGACTGGGCCACGACCGAGCAGCAGTTCGACATCGTGCTCAGCGGCTGGGAGCCGCCCGCCAAGAAGCCCTGATCCGGAGGGGGGCCGCCCGCCGGGCCCCCCTTTCCGCCATCCTGCCAGCGATCACTGGCATATATAGGAAAATCCGGTTACCGGTGGGTACCCAAAGGGCTCCGGGCGCAATACGCTCACCGGCATGACGGAAACGCAGGCCCCGGCCCCCCTCCGCAGCGCCCCTCAGCCCACCAACCCGGTCGCCCCCGCTCCGGCCGGCGCCCGCAGCGCCGCCGACGTCGTGACCCCCGAACTGGTCGCCCGGCTGACCCGCGGAGTGGCCGGCTCCGGCCGCACCGCCAACCACACCCCCTTCACCGGCGACAAGCTCGCCGACCTCCCCGAGGCCACCCCCGAGGACGTGGCCGGGGCCTTCGCCAGGGCCCGCGCCGCGCAGCCCGCCTGGGCCGCCGTGCCCGTCCGCGCGCGGGCCGCCGTACTGCTGCGCTTCCACGACCTGGTGCTGTCGCGCCAGGCCGAGGTCCTCGACCTCATCCAGCTGGAGACGGGCAAGGCCCGCCTGCACGCCCACGAGGAGGTCCAGGCCGTCACGGTCGCCGCGCGCCACTACGGCCGCCGGGCCCCTTCCTACCTGCGCCCCAAGGGCCACGCGGGCGCCATGCCCACCCTCACCAAGGTCACCGAGCTGCGTCAGCCGCGCGGGGTCGTCGGCCAGATCGCCCCCTGGAACTACCCCTTCGAGCTGTCCATCGGCGACGCCCTGCCCGCCTTCGCCGCGGGCAACGCACTGGTGATGAAGCCCGACACCGAGACCGCGCTCACCGCCCTGTGGGCCCGCGACCTGATGATCGAGGCCGGCCTGCCGGCCGAGGTGTTCCAGATCGTCCTCGGCGAGGGCCCGGTCGTCGGCCCCGAGGTGGTCCGGCACGCCGACTACGTCTCGTTCACCGGCTCCACGCGGACCGGCCGCGAGGTCGCCCAGGGCGCCGCCGCCCGCCTGGTCGGGGCCTCCCTCGAACTCGGCGGCAAGAACGCCATGCTCGTCCTGCGGGACGCCGACGTGGACAAGGCGGCCGCCGGCGCCGTCCGCGCCTGCTTCTCCTCCGCCGGGCAGCTCTGCATCTCCATCGAGCGGCTGTACGTGCACGCCTCGATCGCCGACGAGTTCGTCGCCCGCTTCGCCGCCCGTACGAAGGCCATGCGCCTCGGCTCCTCCCTCGCCTACGGCGCCGAGATGGGCTCCCTGGCCGGCGAGCGCCAGCTGGCCGCCGTACAGCGGCACGTGGACGAGGCCGTCGCGAAGGGCGCCACCCTCGTCGCCGGCGGCGTCGCCCGCCCCGACATCGGCCCGCTCTTCTACGAGCCGACCATCCTCGACGGCGTCGAGGCCCCGATGGCCGTCTGCGGGGAGGAGACCTTCGGACCGGTCGTCTCCGTCTACCGCTTCACCGACGAGGACGAGGTCGTCGCCCGGGCCAACGCGACCGCCTACGGCCTGAACTCCAGCGTGTGGACCAAGGACTCCCGCCGCGGCCACGCCGTCGCCGCCCGCCTGCGCACCGGCACCGTCAACATCAACGAGGGCTACGCCCCGGCCTACGGCAGCGCCGGGGCCCCCATGGGCGGTATGAAGGACTCCGGCCTCGGCCGCCGCCACGGCTCCGAGGGGATCCTCAAGTACACGGAGGCCCAGACCGTCGCACACCAGCGGCTGCTGCCGATGGCGCCCTCGCTGGGCATGGACGACGAGAAGTACGCGGCGTTCATGACCCGCAGCCTCAAGGTCATGAAGGCCCTCCGACTCCGCTAAGGGGCACCACCGTGTCTGAGTCCTACGACTACGACGTCATCGTCATCGGATCGGGCTTCGGAGGGTCGGTCTCGGCGCTGCGGCTCACCGAGAAGGGCTACCGGGTCGGCGTCCTGGAGGCGGGGCGCCGCTTCACCCGCGAGAGCCTGCCGAAGAACAGCTGGGACCTGCGCAACTACCTGTGGGCCCCGGCCCTCGGCCTGTACGGCATCCAGCGCATCCACCTCCTCGGCAACGTGATGGTCCTCGCGGGCGCCGGGGTGGGCGGCGGCTCGCTCAACTACGCCAACACCCTGTACGTACCCCCCGCGGCCTTCTTCGAGGACCGGCAGTGGGCGTCCATCACGGACTGGCACGACGAGCTCGCCCCGCACTACGACCAGGCCCAGCGGATGCTCGGGGTGCGGCTGAACCCGACGATCACCCCCTCCGACGTCCACCTCAAGGCCGCCGCCGAGAAGATGGGCGTCGCCGACTCCTTCCACATGGCACCCGTCGGCGTCTTCTTCGGAGACGGCGAGGACGCGCGGGGCCAGGCGAAGGTCCGCGCCGGCGACGAGGTCCCCGACCCGTACTTCGGCGGCGCGGGCCCCGCCCGCACGGCGTGCACCGAATGCGGGGAGTGCATGACCGGCTGCCGGCACGGAGCGAAGAACACCCTCAACGAGAACTACCTGCACCTCGCGGAACGGGCCGGCGCCGTCATCCACCCGATGACCACCGTCACCGCCCTCTCCGACCACCCCGAGGGCGGCTACCGCGTCCGCACCGTCCCCACCGACGGACGCCGCCGCGGCAAGGCCAGGGTCCTGCGCGCCCGCTACGTGGTCGTCGCGGCGGGCACGTACGGGACCCAGACCCTCCTGCACACGATGAAGGACCTCGGCGAGCTGCCCCGTCTCTCGGACCGGCTCGGCGAACTCACCCGGACCAACTCCGAAGGCCTCGTAGGCGCCCAGACCGACAACCGGCGCTACCGCAGGCGGCACGGCGCGGGCCCCGGCCAGGAGCAGCGCGCCGACTTCACGCGGGGCGTGGCCATCACCTCCTCCGTGCACCCCAACGCCGACACGCACATCGAGCCCGTGCGCTACGGCAAGGGCTCCAACGCCATGGGGTTCATGACGATCCTCCAGGTGCCGTACTCCGGCCACCGGGTCCGGGCCTGGCTCGGGCGGACCGCCCGGCACCCGGTGCAGCTCGTGCGCTCGCTCTCCAACCGGCGCTGGTCGGAGCGGACCATCATCGGCCTGGTCATGCAGTCGCTCGACAACTCCCTGACCACCTACCGCAAGCCCGGCGGCCTCGGGAAGGGCCTGCTCACGGCCCGCCAGGGCCACGGTGCGCCCAACCCGGTGCAGATCGCCGAGGCCACACAGGCGGCGACGCTGCTCGCGGAGGAGATCAACGGGTTCGCGGGCAGCAACATCGGCGAGCTGATGGGTACCCCGCTGACGGCCCACTTCCTCGGCGGCTGCCCGATCGGCGCCTCGCCCGAGGAGGGCGTGGTGGACCCGTACCACCGGCTCTACGGTCACCCCGGCATCTCGGTGGTGGACGGCTCGGCGGTCTCCGCGAACCTCGGGGTCAACCCGTCGCTGACGATCACGGCGCAGGCGGAGCGGGCGATGTCCTACTGGCCGAACAACGGCGAGCGGGACCCGCGCCCGGAACAGGGAGCGGCCTACGCCCGCCTCACGGCGGTGGAACCGGCCCGTCCGGCGGTTCCGAAGGACGCCTTCGGCGCGCTGCGGCTGCCGTTCCTGGCGGTCCCGGAACTCCCGCCGCGCAAAGCGGAACCGGCCGGCTGACACCGGTGGGTACCGCGCTCCCCCTCCGAGCGCGGTACCCACCGAGGCATATGGGTGACAGATGTCCAGCCCAGATGGTTGTACCGGAATCCGGCAGCGGAGGCTGTGGTGTCCATCACAGGGTGAACGGCGCAACTGCGGCGGGCCGGTGCGGGTCAAGGGGGCATGAGAAAGCGCATCTCCCTGCTGGCGGCGGTGGGTCTCACGGCCCTCGGCCTGGCCGCCACCCCCGCACTCGCCGCGGATCCCGTCTTCACGCTCTACAGCCCGGCCGAGATCGGCCTGCGCCCGCACCCCGGCCAGGGCGGGGAGCCGCAGAGGACCACGGTCGAATTCGGCGTCGGGAACGAGACCGGCAGCGTCTTCGACCGGCAGAGCACCTACACGGTCGACCTGAGGGCGCTCAAGGGCGTCGCCGACGTCGCGCTCACCAAGGAGCAGTCCACCGGCTGCACCCTGGCGGCCGAGAAGGTCACCTGCAAGGGCTGGTCGATCTGGACGCACAACAGCCACGTCCTGTCCCTGGACCTCACGGCCGCCAAGGACAGCAAGGTCGGCACCGTCGTCGACCTGACGATGACGGGCTCGACGGAGGGCGCCACCTTCAAGGCCGCCACCACCAAGGTCAAGGTCGGCGGCCCGGACCTGGTGCTGGAGGAGGCCCCCCTGAAGAGGGAGATGACGCCGGGCCAGACGCAGGCCCTGCCGATCGTCTTCTCCAACGCGGGCACCGAGTCCGCCCGGGGCGTGGCGCTCAAGATGGACACCACGCACGGCATCGACCTCGTCGAGAAGTACGACAACTGCTCCTACAGCGTGTCCGACGATCACGGCCAGCCCTGGAACACGGGCTGGGGCACCACGGTCTGCACCTTCACGGACGAGATCAAGCCGGGATCGGTCTACGAGACCGCGGAGCCGCTGACCCTGAAGGCGGCCCCCCACGCCTTCATCGAATCGCTCACCTACGTGCTCCACGAGAACGGCGACCAGCCGAAGGCGTCGGAGAAGCGCGCCACGTCCGCCACCGGCAAGAAGCTGATGCTCGAGGAGCGTCCGGCCAAGGCCGCCGCGCTGCGCTCCGCGGACCTGGACCCGTGGAACAACTACCACGAGTTCGACTTCTCGGTGAAGAACTCCGCCGACCTCGAGGCCGGCGCCGTCTCCCTCAAGGGCAAGGCGGGCGAGACGCTCAAGGCGGAGCTCGGGTTCCGGAACAACGGGCCGGCCTGGGTCGCCTACCTCCGCTCCGGGGAGGCCGTCGCCCGCACGGACATCGTCGTCCCGGCCGGCGTGAAGGTCACCAAGGTGCCGGCGGAATGCCGCGGGGTCGAGGCCAACGGCGAGTACCGCAAGGAGAACCTGGGCGCCCCGCGCTACCACTGCTCCACGACGCACGTCATCGGCGAGAAGCAGAAGTTCGCCTACCCGTTCGAGCTGAAGATCGAGAAGGTCGTCGAGGAGTCCACGGGCTCGGTCTCGGTCGGCCAGTGGGGCCCCGAGGAGACCACGGTCCCGGACTGGGACCCGGTGAAGGCCAACAACAAGGCCGCCTTCGTGATCAACGGCAAGGACACGGGCACCACCCCGACCACGGGTCCGTCCACCGGGACCGGCACCCCCGCCCCGGGCACCTCGGCCACCGCCCCGGCCTCCTCCGCGCCCGTCACGGCCGCGCCGGGCTCCGGCAGCGGGGCCAAGGCGAACGGAGGCCTGGCCTCCACCGGCAGCACCGCCCTGCCCGTCGCGATCGGCGGAGCGGCCCTCGTCGCGGCCGGCGGCGCGCTGTACCTCGCCTTCCGGCGCCGGGCCGCCGCACGGGCGTAGCACCGTAGCCCTCGCGGAACAACAGAAGAACGGCCGGCCAGGGGCGTCCCCCGGGCCGGCCGTTCCCTTTGGGGTGACCGGGCTGCTGTCCCCTGCCGTCCGGTCACACGAAGGAGCGAGGTCCCACGACGCACCCCGGAGGGGTGCGTCTCATCGCTCCGTCGGAGCCACGCGTGGTGGTGCGGTCCCGCACCTGGATGGCGCGGACACCCGCATCAACGAAGGGCCCCGGGGGCGGTCACGGTCCGGACGGGTGACGAACGCGCGTCAGGGGCGCGCGGGCGGCCTACGGCGCCCGGGCGCGGCCGTGCGGGCGCGGCCGTGCGGGCGGCCGGCCGGGCACGGGCGCGGCCGGTGGCGCTCAGACCCGGCCGCGGCACAGCTCCAGCAGGGTCATGGCGAGCGTGGTGCCGGGCTTGCCGAGGGCGTCGCTCCAGTGGCCCAGGACCTCCATCTCGCGCGACAGGTGCACCCGCCGGCCGCCCGACCCGATCCGGGCCTCCTGGATGACGGCGGAGACGGCCATCCGCTCCTGGATCAGGCCGATGATCCGGTCGTCGAGGGTGTCGATCCGCTCGCGGGACGCGGCGATCAGCTGCTCGGGGGGCGTGGCGGCGTCTCCGGTGGTGGCGGCGTCTCCGGTGGTGGTGACGGCCGCGGTGGCGGTGGTGACGACGGTGGCGGTGGCGATGGCGGTGGCGGACACGGGGATCTCCTGTGGTTGGGGGACCGGCAGGAGCGGAAACGCCGGAGCGCCCCGGTCCTGTCGGACCGGGGCGCTCTGGGAAGTCAGCGGCTCAAGCGAGCATCACGATGACCCATGGCGACCGGACCGGCCGGTGCCATAGGTAAAGAGGAAGCTCAGCTGCTTGCGCATGGAGTGGATTATTGCCCTCTGTCCTGCCGTCGGCCAAGCGGGTTCGGATGGTGAGACGAGGGGGGTGGTCGGTCCCCCGTTAGAATCGACAAAACAACCCCCTCTTCCGCCGGAAGGCCTGCCCCGTGCCTGAAGCCACCTCCGCCACCCACGACAGCGCTCCGGACACGGTCCTCGTCGTCGACTTCGGCGCCCAGTACGCCCAGCTCATCGCCCGCCGAGTCCGCGAGGCACGGGTCTACTCCGAGATCGTGCCCAGCACGATGCCCGTGGCCGAGATGCTCGCCAAGAACCCCAAGGCGATCATCCTCTCCGGCGGGCCTTCCTCCGTCTACGAGGAGGGCGCCCCGCAGCTCGACGGCGCGCTCTTCGAGGCCGGCGTCCCCGTCTTCGGCATGTGCTACGGCTTCCAGCTGATGGCGGTCACCCTCGGCGGCACCGTCGACAACACCGGCTCCCGCGAGTACGGGCGCACCGGGCTGGCCGTCTCCAAGACCGGGTCCACCCTCTTCGAGGGCACCCCCGCGGACCAGTCGGTCTGGATGTCCCACGGCGACGCCTGCTCCGCCGCCCCCGAGGGCTTCACCGTCACCGCGTCGACCGACGTCGTACCGGTCGCGGCCTTCGAGAACGACGAGAAGAAGCTCTACGGCGTGCAGTACCACCCCGAGGTGATGCACTCCACGCACGGCCAGCAGATCCTGGAGCACTTCCTCTACCGCGGCGCCGGCCTCGCCCCCACCTGGACCACCGGCAACATCGTCGAGGAGCAGGTCGCGGCCATCCGCGAGCAGGTCGGCGACAAGCGAGCCATCTGCGGCCTCTCCGGCGGCGTGGACTCGGCCGTCGCCGCCGCGCTCGTGCAGAAGGCCATCGGCTCGCAGCTCACCTGCGTCTACGTCGACCACGGCCTGATGCGCAAGGGCGAGACCGAGCAGGTCGAGAAGGACTTCGTCGCCGCGACCGGCGTGCAGCTGAAGGTCGTCGACGCCCAGGAGCGCTTCCTGAACGCGCTGGCCGGGGTCTCCGACCCGGAGACCAAGCGCAAGATCATCGGCCGCGAGTTCATCCGCGTCTTCGAGCAGGCCCAGCTGGAGATCCTCCAGGAGGACGGCCCCGCGGTGGCCTTCCTCGTGCAGGGCACCCTGTACCCGGACGTGGTCGAGTCCGGCGGCGGCACCGGCACCGCCAACATCAAGTCCCACCACAACGTGGGCGGGCTCCCCGACGACATCGAGTTCGAGCTCGTCGAGCCGCTGCGCCAGCTGTTCAAGGACGAGGTCCGGATGGTCGGCCAGGAGCTCGGCCTGCCCGCCGAGATCGTCCAGCGACAGCCCTTCCCGGGCCCCGGCCTGGGCATCCGCATCGTCGGCGAGGTCACCAAGGAGCGCCTGGACCTGCTCCGCGAGGCCGACGCCATCGCCCGCCACGAGCTCACCGCGGCCGGCCTCGACCGGGAGATCTGGCAGTGCCCGGTCGTCCTGCTCGCGGACGTCCGCAGCGTCGGCGTCCAGGGCGACGGCCGCACCTACGGCCACCCGATCGTGCTGCGCCCCGTCTCCTCCGAGGACGCGATGACCGCGGACTGGACGCGCATGCCGTACGACGTGCTCGCGCGGATCTCCACCCGCATCACCAACGAGGTCGCGGACGTGAACCGCGTCGTCCTGGACTGCACGAGCAAGCCCCCGGGCACCATCGAGTGGGAGTAGTCCCGCCCGCTCGCCGTACGTGACGAGGCCGCCGCTCCCGGGCAGGGAGCGGCGGCTTCGCCGCGTGTATGGCCTCTTCGCCCGGGCGCCGGTACCTTGCGCCGCGACGCGAAGGAGGGCTCCCCATGACCGAGCAGCCGGCCCGCGCGGCCGCACCCGCACCCGTGCCCGCCGAACGGCTGGGCTTCGAGATGCCGCCGGTGTTCGCCGTCGCCGCCGAAGAGCGCGCGCACCGCAAGGAGCGGCTCGCGGCCGTGCTCCGGCTCCTGGGGCGGCTCGGGTACGAGGACGGGGTCGACGGCCACGTCAGCGCCCGCGACCCGGAGTTCGAGGACTGCTACTGGGTGAACCCCTTCGGCCGCCCCTTCGGCGCGCTCGGCCCCGAGGACCTGCTGCTCGTCGACGGGGAGGGGCGGGTCCGTCAGGGGGAACGCCGGGTCAACCAGCTGGCCTTCGCCGTGCACGCTGCCGTGCACCGGGCCCGTCCCGCCGTGGTGGCCGTGGTCCGCACGCAGTCCCCGTACGCCAGGGCCCTCGCCGCCCTCGGTGAACTGCTGGCCCCGATCACGCGGGAGGCCTGCGCCTTCTACGAGGACCACGCGCTGCTCGACGAGTACGCGGCGGCCGACGACGCCGGCCGGATCGCGCAGGCGCTCGGCCCGTACAAGGCCTTGGTCCTGCGCAACCACGGGCTGCTGACCGTCGGCGGCTCGGTGGACGCGGCGGCCTGGTGGTTCATCGCGGCCGAACGGGCCGCGCAGGTACAGCTGACCGCGCGGGCGGCCGGGAAGCCGGTGCTCATCGGCCACCACGGCGCCGTCGCCACGCGCGAGCGGTTCGGCTCCGACCTGGCCGCCTGGGTGAGCCTGCAGCCGATGCTCGAACAGGTGGCGTCAACATCATGAACGGTTAATCACCTGCTCTGACATCGTGCGCAATCCGGAGCACTGTCGCAGTGGTGCACAATTCGCAGGCATTGCACCGAAGCTCAGAGAGGCGGCACGTACGTGGCTGTCCAAGAGATCTCCCGCCCCACCCACAACGGCAGCTGCACCTGCGACGACTGCCCGCACGGGGCACGTGAAGGGCACCGCCGCGCGGTCGCCGCGTTCCTGGAGAAGCGCGACGAGTTCGCCGCCGGGCAGGGGCTCCCCGCCGCCGTCGCCCGCTCCGCCGGAGCGTCCCGGCAGTGGGTGTCCGACGAACTGACCCTGTCCGCCCGGACGGTCGCCGACCGGGGGCGGGAAGCCGGCCACTCCTGGCTGTACCTGCTGTCGCGGCGGGCGGTGCTCGCCGTGTGGATCGCCGCCGGGGTGCTGCTGCTCGTCCAGGTCGCCGCCGCGCTCGGCACCGGCTGGTCCACGGCGCGCACCGCCGGGCTGCTGGCCGCGCTCGTCCTGGCCGGCCTGCTGACGGTGGCCGCCCGGGCGCAGACGGTCCGGGGCGGCCTGCTGGCCCCCCTCGTCGGCGAGGACAACCGGCTGTCCACCTCGAAGGTGGTGCCGAGCGCCTGGCTGGTGCTCACCGCGTTCGCGGCGCTGCTGCCCGCCCTGCGGCTCGCGGCCTCCGTGCCCGGACCGGAGCGGGAGGCGCTGTACGCGGGCTTCGCGCTCGGCCGGGCGCTGCCGCTGCTCGCGGTGCTCACGATGACCTCGGCGGTGGCCGTGCTGGTGCGCCGCGTGGTCTCCGTGCGGATCATGGGGCAACGGCTGCAGAAGCTGCCGGCGGACCGCCCGACCGGCGCGGACCTGCTGACGGACGACGCGGGCCGGGGTTCCTTCCCGGACGCCCAGTACGTGCTGGTCTCCACGGTCGTCCTGGGCTTCGCGGCCGTGTCGCTGGCCCGGTTCCCGGACCGGCTGCCGCAGCTGCCGTGGGCGCTGGCCCTGCTCGTGGCGCTGTCGGCGGCGGTGTACCTGGCGGCGAAGTACGCGGAGGGCAGCCGGCCGCTGGTGCTGTCGGTGGTCCGCAGACGCGAGCCCGGGGATCTGGACGGGGCGATCCGGCCCGGCGACGACATCGAGATCCGGGGTGTGGGCTTCGTGCCGCCCGGCGCGCAGACGCCGCAGATGCTGGCGCGGCTGGTGGTCCGGGTCGGGGCGGTGCACGTGCACGTGCCGCTGGTCCCGGTGCCGGGCGGTTTCACCAACCCCTCCGACGCGGTGCTGACCGTGCCGGTGCCGGCGGAAGTGGAACCGGGGCGGGTCGAGATCCAGGTGGTGACCGCCGCCGGAGTGGAATCCAACCGCTGCACGATCGACGTGGCCGAGTGAAGCGGGTACACATGTCGCGTGAACCGAACTGACGTCCCTTCCGGCGCCCCCGGCGCCGCAGATGCCCCCGGCGCAGCAGATGCCCCGGGTCTCGGCAACGGCCCGGGCGGCCTGCGCGCACTCGCCGCCCGCCACGCCCTCCTGCCCCTGCGGATCTTCCTCGGCGTGACCTTCGTCTACGCGGGCCTGGACAAGCTGACCGACTCCGCGTTCCTCTCCTCCACCGGTGACGGCTCCATCGGAGAGCTGATGCGCGGGGTGCGCGACACCTCCGCGATCCCGGCCATGGTGGACCTGGCGCTGAAGGCGCCCGTCGGCTTCGCCGTCGCCCTGGCGATCGGGGAACTCCTGGTCGGCCTGGGCGTCCTGGCCGGCCTCCTGACCCGGCTGGCGGCCCTCGGCGGGGCACTGATCTCGCTCAGCCTGTGGCTCACGGTGTCCTGGGCGGTGACCCCCTACTACTACGGCAACGACCTGATCTACCTGATGGCCTGGCTGCCGCTGGTCCTCGCCGGGGCGCCCTACCTGTCGCTGGACTCGGTGATCCGGTCCCGCCGGTCGCGGCGCACGGCATAGGTCACCAGGCCGACCACGGCGGCGAAGGCGAGGCCGCCCAGGGCCATCAACAGGACGAAGAACCAGGGCGGGTCCGCCTCGCCGGCCGCAGCGAGCAGGTAGAGCACACCGGCCGCCATCAGGACCAGGCCCGCGATCAGCCGTCCCGGCTGGAACTCATGACGCCGCACGGGCCACCTCCACCTGTCCCACACCCGCGCTCAGGTGCAGCTCGATCGTCCCGCCGGCCTCGGTGCCGGCGGCGGGCTCCAGCGTCGTCTCCCGGGTTTCGCCGCCTTCCCGGATCCGGACGTCCCGGCCGGTCTCCCCGGGCATGTGGATGTCGCCCAGCTCGACCGAGACGTCGGCCCGCGCCGTGACCTCCCGGGGCACGATCACCTTGAGCCGCCCCGCCTCGATGGAGGCGCGGACCGCCACCGTGGTGCCCTTCGGGACATCCAGGCGGCTCAGGTCCAAGGTCGCCAGCCCGGTGCCCGCCTCGTACTCCGGGCGCACATCGGCCACCGCGGCCGGACGCCACTCGACCTGCTTCCAGTCGGTGCCGATCTCCTTGGGCAGGGCGACCGCCCCGGCCAGCAGCCCGGCCGTGATCACCGAGAGCAGCACGGTGCCGAAGCCGGTGCGGCCCTTGAACGAGCTGACCGCGATACCGAGGCCGAAGAGGGCGAGGGCGCTGGCGAAGCCGACCTGCAGCGCGTGGCTGAGGGTGCTGCCCTCCCAGACCGAGGCGGAGGAGACCGCCCCGGCCAGCAGGGCCAGGACGAACACCCGCCCGCCTATGCCGCCGCGCGGCGCGCGGGGGACGCGCGCGCGGGGCGGAGCGGCCGCAGGGCCGCCCGGGACGTCCCCCGCCGTGTCGTCCGGGCCCCACAGATAGCCGGTCGAGCCGACCGGGCCCGTGGTGCCGTCCTTGACCAGCGGGTCCCGCCACCAGGACGGGCCACCGGGCGCGGGCGGCGCCTGCGTCTCCGGGGGCGCCGGGCTGTGCGCGGTCCGGTGCCCCACACGCGTCGCCACCGGCCAGACGAACTCCGCGCCCCCGGCGGACTTCTCCTCCGGGGCGGGGACGGCCGGGTGCGTGTGGCGATGGTGGCGCGACCAGTACGCCGCGCCGGCCAGCGCCAGGGCGGCCAGGACGGAGAAGACCGCCAGAGCGCCGTTGTCCAGCATCGACAGGAACAGGGCGCAGCCCACCAGCGCGGCGAACACCGCTGCCAGCGTCGCGCCTTCGACCCGGCCCGTCAGCAGCTTCTTCGCCTCGCTGTCGTCCTCTCCCTCCTGGGGGAGCAGCAGCCACGCGAATCCGTAGAAGATCAGACCGACGCCGCCGGTCACCCCGAGGACGCCGAGCACGATCCGGAAGACCACCGGGTCCAGGTCGAAATACCGGCCGAGGCCGCCGCACACGCCCGCGAGCACCTTGTCGCGCTTGCTGCGGCGCAGGGGAGGGCGCTCGCCGGGCGGCGGGGCCGAGCCGGCGGCCGGGCCGGCTCCTGCGTCCGGCGGCGGGGAATCGTGCACTTCGGTCATGTGTACATGGTGACGGCCCGCCGCCGCCGCGGGCATCCGGATCTACCCTGGCGCAACCCTGATATCCCCCCGAGAGAACTGGGGGGCTGCCCTGATGTACCGGGCACCGCGCGCATGTGACCATCGGTGACATGCCCGTAGCAGCCGCCCCCCGCCCGCCGTACGCACCCGAATCCGACGAGACGCCGCAGCGCAAGCTCTACCGCAGCGCCGACGGCCGGATGCTCGGCGGCGTCGCGCGCGGCCTCGCCGGACACCTCGGGGTGCCCGTCATCTGGGTCCGGCTCGCCTTCTTCGGCCTGTTCCTGTGGGGCGACGGCCTCGGCGTCCTCCTGTACGCCGCGTTCTGGGTGTTCGTCCCGCTGGGCATCGGAGGCCGCAGCGGCCACCGCTCCTTCTTCGACACCCTCCCCGACGGCACCCGGCGGCTGCGCAAGCCCGAGCGGGGACAGATCACCGCGCTGGTCGCGCTGTGCGTCGGCGCCGGCATCTTCATCTCCAAGGTCCAGGTCGGCGGCGCCTCCGGACGGTACGTATGGCCGACGCTGCTGGTCGGGGCCGGTGTGGTCCTCGTCTGGCGGCAGGCCGACAACGCCCGCCGCGCCCACTGGAACGCCGCCGCGGGCCGGCACGCCCGGCTGCTCCAGACCGCCCGGGCCCTCGCTGGCGTCGCCCTCGTCGGCGTGGGCCTGACGGTCTTCATCGTCGTCCGCGGCTCCGCCGCCCAGCTGGGCAACGTCCTGACCGCAACGCTCGCCGTCCTCGTCGGCGTCGCCCTCCTCGCCGGCCCCTGGCTGATCAGGATGACCCAGGACCTCTCCGAGGAGCGCCTCATGCGCATCCGGGCCCAGGAGCGCGCCGAAGTCGCCGCACACGTCCACGACTCCGTGCTGCACACCCTCACCCTGATCCAGCGGAACGCCGAGGACCCCGGGGAAGTACGGCGCCTCGCGCGGGCCCAGGAGCGGGAACTGCGCAACTGGCTGTACAAACCCGAAGGCACCGGCAAGGACGAGGCCGAGGAACCCACGACGCTCGCCGAGGCCGTCAAGAAGACCGCCGCCGACGTCGAGGACCACCACGGCGTCCCGATCGAGGTGGTCGTCGTCGGCGACTGCCCCCTCGACGAGAAGCTGGCCGCACAGATGCAGGCCGCACGCGAGGCGATGGTCAACGCCGCCAAGTACGGTGGCGACGGCGGCCCCGTCCAGGTGTACGCCGAAGTGGAGGGGCAGACGGTGTTCGTGTCCGTGCGCGACCGCGGGCCGGGCTTCGACATGGACGCGGTACCGGACGACCGGATGGGCGTACGAGAATCGATCATCGGCCGGATGCAGCGCAACGGCGGGACCGCGCGGCTGCGGTCCGCGCCCGACGGCGGCACGGAAGTCGAGCTGGAAATGGAGAGGGCGGCGAAGGCAGCATGACCGAGGACGACGCGAACACCGGCGGCACGACCCCCGGGGGTACCCCCGGCGGCGGCCGGGGCAGGGTCCGGGTGGTGCTCGTCGACGACCACCGCATGTTCCGCACGGGAGTCCAGGCCGAGATCGGTGAGACCGACCGGACCGGGGTCGAGGTCGTCGGCGAGGCCGCCGACGTCGACCAGGCCGTCACCGTCATCACCGCCACCCGCCCGGAGGTGGTGCTCCTCGACGTGCACCTGCCCGGCGGCGGAGGCGTCGAGGTGCTGCGCCGCTGCGCCCCGCTGATGTCGGCCGCACAGGACCCCGTGCGGTTCCTCGCGCTGTCGGTGTCCGACGCCGCCGAGGACGTCATCGGCGTCATCCGGGGCGGCGCGCGCGGCTACGTCACCAAGACGATCACCGGCGCGGACCTGGTGAACTCCGTCTTCCGGGTGCAGGACGGGGACGCGGTGTTCTCCCCGCGCCTGGCCGGCTTCGTACTCGACGCGTTCGCCTCGACCGACGCCCCGCCGGTCGACGAGGACCTGGACCGGCTCACCCAGCGCGAACGCGAGGTGCTGCGGCTCATCGCCCGCGGATACGCCTACAAGGAGATCGCCAAGCAGCTCTTCATCTCGGTGAAGACGGTGGAATCCCACGTCTCGGCGGTCCTGCGCAAGCTCCAGCTGTCCAACCGGCACGAGCTGACCCGCTGGGCGACGGCCCGCCGGCTGGTCTGATCCGGGGCGGTGCGGGTCCCGGGCCGAAAGCCTGTGATCCACGCCGCAGCCGGTCGCGGGAACCCGAGCACGGCGCGGACCCCTCTTGCGTCCGTGATGAGTCTGACGGGTACCCCCCTCTTCGCGGCGGCGATCGCCTTGACGGCGTGTGCCGTCCTCCTGCCCCTGACGGTGTGGGGCAAGGTGCGCGGACCCGTCGCCGTGCGCGTCGTGACGCGCGCCGTGATGATGCTCTTCGCCCAGGTCACGGCCGTCGCGCTGGTGTTCGTCGCGGTCAACCGCGACATGAACTTCTACGCGACCTGGGGCGATCTGCTCGGCACCGGCACGTACGTCACCGCCGCCCCCGACCTGGGCCCCGACGGGCTCGGCGGGAAGAAGGCCGCCGAGGTCAAGGCCGCGCCCAAGGTGCTCCAGGAGTTCCAGCCGGTCGAGGGACTCGGCGGCCGGGTCAAGAAGACCGAGCTCGACGGGAAGGTCTCCGGCGTCAAGGGCGACGTCCTGGTGTGGCTGCCGCCGCAGTACGACGACCCGGCCTTCAAGGACAAGAAGTTCCCCGTGGTCGAGCTGATCCCTGGCATACCGGGGACCGGCAAGTCCTGGTTCCAGGGGCTGAAGGCGCACGAGGTGCTCGAACCGCTCATGAAGAGCGGCAAGGTGCAGCCGTTCATCCTCGTCTCGCCGCGGGCCATGCTGCTCGGCAACGCCGACACCGGCTGCGCCAACATCCCCGGCAAGGTCAACGCCGACAGCTGGTTCAGCGTCGACGTCCGCAAGATGGTCGCGGACAACTTCCGGGTCTCGGAAGAAGCCCGCACGTGGGGCGTGGCCGGGTACTCGGCCGGGGCGTACTGCGCCGCCAAGCTGGCGATCGGCCACCCCGACCGCTACAGCGCCGCCGTCTCCCTGTCCGGTTACAACGACCCGGGCCAGGAGCCCTCCTCGCTGGTCGCGCAGGATCCGGAGCTGCGCCGCACCCACAACCTGAAGTACCTGCTCAAGGAGGCGGCCGCGCCGCCGGCCGTCTCGCTGTGGATGTCCGGGGCCGAGCAGGACGGCTACCTGTCCGGCACGGACCTCAAGGCCATCGCGCAGGGCCCGACCGCGGTGCACGCGGAGAAGGTGACCGGCGGCCACAACCTCGACAGCTGGTCGAAGCAGCTGCCGCAGACCTTCGACTGGCTGAGCAAGACGGTCAAGGCGCCGTAGGTTCCGTACGGTCCGTGGGCGTGGGCGTGGGCGTGGGCGGGTCCGGGTCCGGCGCCGGGTGTGGGTCCGTGCCCGCCGCCCGCTACGCCGGTCGGGACGCGCCCGCCCACGGCATCGAGTCCACGGGGGCGAGACGCACCGTCGAGCCGGGGCGCGGGGCGTGGATCATCTGCCCGTTGCCCACGTACATGCCCACGTGGGTGATCCCGGAGTAGAAGAACACCAGGTCACCGGGGGCCAGCTGGTCGCGGGAGATCCGCTGCCCGGCGTTGATCTGCGTGTACGTGGTGCGCGGCAGCGACACCCCGGCCGAGCGCCAGGCCGCCTGCGTCAGGCCCGAGCAGTCGAAGGATCCCGGCCCCGTCGCGCCCCACACGTACGGCTTGCCGATCGCCCCGTACGCGAACGCCACCGCGCGGGCCGCGCGCGATCCGTCGGACGGGGGCGGGACCGGGCCGGCCGGGCCGGGGGTGGCGCCGCCGGCGGACCGGGCCTCGTACGCCGCGCGCTGCTCGGCGGTCAGCTTGTCCAGGAGCCGCTGCGCAGCGGTCAGCTTCGCCTCGATCTCGGCCTTGTGGCCGGCGAGTTCGCCCTGCCGGGCGCGCAGGTCGGCGAGGCGTCCGGAGGCCTGTTCCCTGAGCTGTCCTACCTCGTCGACCTTGCGGCGCACGACGGAGATGTCCGCGGCGTTGCGGTTCCCGGCGTGCGCGATGAGGGCCGCCCGGTCCAGGTACTCCTGCGGGCTGTCGGACATCGCCAGCTGGACGGCGGCGCCCAGGGTCCCGCTGCGGTACTGGGTCGCGGCCAGCGAACCGAGCGTGTTGCGGGCGCTGTTGAGCTGATCGGTCTTGCGGGCCGTCTCGTCCTGCAGTCCGGCGAGCGCCCGCTCCGCGTCGTCGGCCTTCTCCTTCGCCCCGTTGTACTGCTCGGTCGCGGCCTCGGCCTCCCCGTAGAGCCGGTCCACCTCCGCCTTGACCTGCGAGGGCGTCGACTGGGGATCGGCGTGGGAGGTGCCTTCGAACACGGTGGCGGTGGCAGCGCCCGCGAGGGCGAGGGTGGCGGCGGTGGTCCGTGCGGTGGTCCGTGCGGTGCCGCCGGAAAACGGGCGCTGCCTGGGCTTTCGATGACTGGCCACGAGGGCCTCACGTCCTTCCTCTGTCGGGGCTTGGAGGAGGACGCTAGACCCGGAGGTAACGGGCGGATGACGGGTGATCGCAAATGGCCGCACGCGACCGGATCTTGTCGTCCGGCCGCCGTGCGGCGGCCGTCGATGACCGCCGATGGCCGGTCGGGGTGTCCGCGGGTCGTCCCGGAGGGGCGGAGGCCCCGCCCGGGGACCCGCTCCCGGTACCCGCTCCCGGTACCCGGCCCCGCCTTCCGGGATCAGTGCCAGAGAACGGCGATGAAGATGTTGGCCACGGTGAGGGCGCCGACCGCGCCGAACAGCGCCTTCTCCACCCGCTCCTCGTCGCGCTTGACGTAGACGAGGGCCAGGATCACGAAGAGGATCGCGAGCTTGACGCCGATCTTGACGTTGTTGACGGTTCCGCCGTCCATCTCGCGGAAGCCGACGAGCAGCACACCGGTGACGAGCATGGTCAGCGCGCCGTGCAGCATCGCGGGCACGAAGCGGGCCGTGCCGGCGCTCATCGCCTTCATCTGGGTCAGGAAGCCGCCGAGGAGCGAGGCGATGCCGATGATGTGCAGGCCGAGGAAGACATGGATGAGAACGTTCATGCCGAGGAGCCTAGGCGGTGGCCCCCCGCAGATTTCGGTCAGGTGTACGAAGCTGTCGGGGCCCGGTGGGGCAGGCGCGGGCCCCGCGAGGACAGGCCCCGGGCGGCGCCGCCCCGTAGGGGTCCGCGCGGGGTTCACCGGGCATGTACAGCCCAATTTCCCGGGCCCGGGACACGCTGTCGGTCCCGCCCCCTAGACTCGGAAGGCGATGAGCAGCCTCTTTGACGACAGCTTCCTGACGGACCTCTCCCCCTCCGACGAGGTCCCCCCGCCGCCCGAGGATCACGCCGCCCCCGAGCCGGGCGCGGACGATCTCTTCGGGGGCCGGTTCGACGTGGCCCACGGCAGCGGCGGGCGCGGGGACGCGTACTACCGGGACGGCGCCCCCCGGCCCGTCATCGACCCCGCGGCCCTCCTCGAGGGGCTGAACGCGGAGCAGCGCGCCGCCGTGGTGCACGCGGGGTCGCCGCTGCTCATCGTGGCCGGCGCCGGCTCCGGCAAGACGCGCGTGCTGACGCACCGCATCGGCCACCTCCTGGGCGCGCGCGGGGTCCACCCGGGCCAGATCCTGGCGATCACCTTCACGAACAAGGCCGCCGGTGAGATGAAGGAGCGCGTCGAGGGCCTGGTCGGCCCGCGCGCGAACGCCATGTGGGTCTCCACCTTCCACAGTGCGTGCGTCCGCATCCTGCGTCGCGAGTCCAAGCGGCTCGGCTTCACCTCCTCGTTCTCGATCTACGACGCGGCCGACTCGAAGCGCCTGATGGCGCTCGTCTGCCGCGACCTCGACCTGGACCCGAAGAAGTTCCCGCCGAAGGCCTTCAACGCCAAGATCTCGAACCTGAAGAACGAGCTCATCGACGAGGACGCCTTCGCCGGTCAGGCGGTGGACGGCTTCGAGAAGACCCTCGCCCAGGCGTACGCGATGTACCAGGGGCGCCTGCGCGAGGCGAACGCGCTCGACTTCGACGACATCATCATGACCACGGTCCACCTGCTCCAGGCGTTCCCGGAGGTCGCCGAGCACTACCGGCGCCGCTTCCGGCACGTCCTGGTCGACGAGTACCAGGACACCAACCACGCCCAGTACACGCTCGTGCGCGAGCTGGTCGGCACCGGCTACCCGGACCTGCCGCCCGCCGAGCTGTGCGTCGTGGGTGACGCCGACCAGTCGATCTACGCGTTCCGCGGCGCGACCATCCGCAACATCCTCCAGTTCGAAGAGGACTACGCGGACGCCACGACGATCCTGCTCGAGCAGAACTACCGCTCCACCCAGACGATCCTGTCGGCCGCCAACGCGGTCATCGAGCGCAACGAGAACCGCCGTGCGAAGAACCTGTGGACCGAAGCCGGCACCGGCGCCGTGATCACCGGGTACGTCGCGGACACCGAGCACGACGAGGCGCAGTTCATCGCCGACGAGATCGACCGGCTGACGGACGCGGGAGACGCCAAGGCGGGCGACGTCGCGATCTTCTACCGGACGAACGCGCAGTCCCGCGTGTTCGAGGAGATCTTCATCCGCGTCGGACTGCCGTACAAGGTCGTCGGCGGCGTGCGCTTCTACGAGCGCAAGGAGGTCCGCGACGTCCTCGCGTACCTGCGCGTCCTGGCGAACCCCGAGGACACCGTCCCGCTCCGCCGGATCCTGAACGTGCCCAAGCGCGGCATCGGCGAGCGCGCGGAGGCGATGATCGACGCGCTGGGCCTGCGCGAGAAGATCACCTTCCCGCAGGCGCTGCGCCGGGTCGACGAGGCCTTCGGCATGGCCGCCCGCTCGACGAACGCGGTCAAGCGCTTCAACGTGCTGATGGAAGAACTCCGCACGATCGTCGACTCGGGCGCCGGCCCGGCGGTGGTCCTGGAGGCGGTGCTTGAGCGCACGGGCTACCTCGCCGAGCTCCAGGCCTCGACCGACCCGCAGGACGAGACCCGGATCGAGAACCTCCAGGAACTGGCCGCCGTGGCCCTCGAGTTCGAGCAGGCCAGGGAAGCCGCGGCCGCGGAAGCCGCCGAGAACGGCGCCCCGCCGGTGGGCCCCGGCACCCTCGCGGAGTTCCTGGAGCAGGTCGCGCTCGTCGCCGACTCCGACCAGATCCCGGACGAGGACACCGACGGCAACGGCGTCATCACCCTCATGACCCTGCACACCGCCAAGGGCCTCGAGTTCCCGGTGGTCTTCCTGACCGGCATGGAGGACGGCGTCTTCCCCCACATGCGGGCGCTCGGCCAGACCAAGGAGCTCGAGGAGGAGCGCCGCCTCGCGTACGTCGGCATCACGCGCGCCCGGGAGCGGCTGTACCTCACCCGCTCCTCGATGCGCAGCGCCTGGGGCACCCCCTCGTACAACCCGCCGTCGCGGTTCCTCGAGGAGATCCCGGCCGAGTACCTGCAGTGGAAGCGGACGGGCGCGGCGCAGAAGCCGGCGGGCCCGGTGCGGAGCTCGGGCTACGGGTCCTCGGGCTCGGGCGGCGGTTCGAAGAGCTCGTTCGGCACCTCGCCGGAGGCGTTCCTGTCCTCGTCGCGGTCGAAGACGGGTCCGTCCGGTTTCGCTACGCGCCGGGCCTCCGACAAGCCGGTGATCGCGCTGGTGGTCGGGGACCGTGTCACGCACGACCAGTTCGGGCTGGGCACCGTCATGGAGGTCAAGGGAGCGGGCGCGGACGCGCAGGCCACCATCGACTTCGGGGACGAGAAGCCGAAGCGGCTGCTGCTGCGGTACGCGCCGGTGCAGAAGCTCTAGGCCGCCCGGGCGGCGGGAGCCGGTCGGGCGGCGGGAGCCGGTCGGCCCGGTCCGGTGGTTCGGCCGGCTCCTAGTTCGGGTCCAGGTCGTGGCTGCGCAGCCACGCCTGGGGGTCGACGGGGGAGCCGCCGCCCGGCCGTACCTCGAAGTGGAGGTGGGGACCGGTGGAGTTGCCCGTGTCGCCGGAGTACGCGATCACATCGCCGGCCTTGACCTTGCCGGAGCGGATCTTGGCGCTGCTGAGGTGGCAGTACCAGGTCTCGGTGCCGTCGGGCGCGGTGAGTATCACCATGTTCCCGTAGGCGCTGTTGAACTGGCTGCGCACGGTGCCGTCGGTCGCGGCCATGACCGAAGTCCCGTAGCCCACGGGGAAGTCGATGCCCGTGTGCACGGACATCCAGTTCACGCCCGCCTGGCCGAAGCCCGCGCTGAGGCCGTGCCGCGCGACGGGGAGGGCGAACTTGGGGCGGGCCGCTTCCTTGGCCGCCTCCTCCTCCGCCTTCTTCTTCTTTTCCTCGTCCTGGCGCAGGCGCAGGTCGATGCGCTCCTGGGTGCGGCTCGCACGGTCCGCGAAATCGCCGGCGTCGGCGCTGAGGGCGGTGAGCTGCGTGTCGAGCTTGCTGTTCGCCGCGACCGGCTTGATGGAGGCCGGGTCCGGCGCGGCCAGCGTGGTCGTTCCCTCGGCGGGGTTCTCCGCGCCGGTGAGTCCGCCGACGGAGGCGGCGGCCACACCCGCGACACCCATCACGCAGGCGGAGGGCACGGCCACGGTCAGCAGGGCGGAGCGCTTCGCCGGCGTGCGGCGGCGGCTGTTCCCGGCGCGGCGCGAGGGGCGCGGCGCGGACGGCGCGGCCACCGGGGCGGGCCGCGTGACGGGCATGGCCTGGGTGGGGAGGTCGTGCACCCGGAAGTCGGGGGCGGCGCCTTCGCCTTCGCCCTCGGCTTCGCCCTGGCCTCCGTCACCGTGGGGGCCGTCGGGGGAGTCGCCGAGCGAGTCCTCGTGGAAGCCGCCGGGGGCGTCGTCCTCGGCGATGGCCTCGAAGACCGCGGTCTCGGTGTAGACGGGGGGCGCCGCGTACTCGTACTCGTAGGCGTACTGCTGTTCCTGGGGCTGCGCCTGCGCCTGCTCGTAGCCGTACGCGTAACCCTGCTGGGGCTCCTGCGTCTGCTGGTGCTGCGGCTCGGAGGCGGTGTTCCAGGCGGTGGCGTCGTAGGCGCCGGTGTCGGTGCCGTAACCCGGGGTCGTCCACGTGTCGTAACCGAAGGCGGTGGACTGGTAGTCCGTGGAGATGCCCTGGGTGGGGACGGTCGACAGGTAACCGTCGTGGCCGCCGGCGTCGGGCTGCGGGGAGTAGCCGCTCTGCGGGGTGTTCCACGCGGTGGTGTCGTACGCGCCGGTACCGGTGTCGTAGGACCCGTATGCGGCGTAGTTGTACCCCTGGCCCTGTGATTCATAGGACGCATAGGCGGAATCGCCAGCGAAGGTGGTGGTGGTAAGGCCGTCGTACCCGAGATCGGGGTACTGGCCCGACGAAGGGCGGTCGTTCACCAACTTCTCTTTCGCCTCGGCAGCGGGGGGCCTGGGTGGCCGAGGAATGTGGAGTTCCTCGGAGGAGAGCAGTGGCGTGACTGTACCCGCCGGTTACACGCCACGACAATCTTCGGCGGGGTCCAGCCCTGGGGGAACCGGGCATTCGGCCGCCTTTCGGTCGCGCAAAGGGCCACCCTTGGCCTTGAGTTCGAAATGCGTTCGATTGAGGGCGGGTCGGGAGCCCGATTTCGATCAGGCGGCGGACGCGGCACCGGGGTGCCGGACGGCGACGGGGCCGGGCCCGTCGAGCGAGCGCCGGACTGCCGCGATGACGGTGGGATGCGCGGGCAGGGCGAGGTGTCCGATGCCGATGACCTGCACGTTCTCCGTGAGCAGGTCCGGGTGTTCGATACGGGCCGTCTCGGCCGGGTCCATCAGCGCGTCGAACTCGCTCCAGAACGCCACGCACCGGGTCCGGCAGCCGGGCGCGGGCGCGCGCAGCTCGGCCATCACCTCGGAGTCCCGGCGCATCTGCCGGACCAGCGGGTGCGCGTCCATGAAAGGGGCGACGCCGGTGCCGGAATGCGGGGTGCCGAGCGTGACGAGGGTCCGGACCCGGGCGTCGCCGCCCAGGCGCTGGACGTAGTACCGCCCGATCAGACCGCCGAGGCTGTGCCCCACCAGGTCCACCCGCTCCTGCCCGGTGCGCTCGCACAGTTCCTCGACGCGCTCGGCGAGACGGCGGGCGGTGACCCGCAGATCGAGGGTGAAGGGGGAGTAGTTGTACGTCTCCACCCGGCGCCTGCCGCCCGTGTCGAGGGCGCGGCGCAGCAGGACGAAGACGGAGCGGTTGTCGGTGAACCCGTGCAGGAGCAGCACGGGGGGTGCGGCGGCGCCCGGCTCGGGGGCGCCGGACTCGGCGGCGCGGCGGGCGGCGGCGGGGCGCTCCTGGCGCATCCCCGTCGGATACATCAGGATGTGCCCGCCGAGCACTATCACTTCCAGTACGCCGGCCCGCAGCGCGGCTCCGGACATGGACAGCCCCATGGACGGCCTCCCTCAGCCTCTGGGACCGCGGGGCCGGCCACGCCGTGCCGTGCGGCTGTCGGCACGGTGTGGCGGCACGGGAGCGGTGCACGCCATCCCACGTGTGATTTCCCCCTCGTGGTTGACCGCGAAACGGGGGCGTGCGCAATGCTGTACTTAACGTTCGTTCACTCGGGAGGCAGTGCGATGGGTGTGACCGGTCCGATCCGTGTGGTGGTGGCCAAGCCTGGTCTCGACGGCCACGACCGGGGCGCCAAGGTGATCGCGCGGGCCCTGCGGGACGCGGGCATGGAGGTCATCTACACCGGCCTCCACCAGACCCCCGAACAGATCGTGGACACCGCGATCCAGGAAGACGCCGACGCGATCGGCCTGTCGATCCTCTCCGGGGCCCACAACACGCTGTTCGCGCGCGTGCTGGAGCTCCTCGCGGAGCGCGACGCGGAGGACATCAAGGTGTTCGGCGGCGGCATCATCCCGGAGGCGGACATCGCTCCGCTGAAGGAAAAGGGTGTGGCGGAGATCTTCACCCCGGGCGCGACGACGACAGCCATCGTCGACTGGGTCCGGGCACACGTGCGACAGGTGCAGGCGTAGGCGGGTAGGCGTACTCGTTGTCGTTGTCGTTGTCGTTGTCGTTGTCGTTGTCGACGGTGACGGCGGCGGTGAGCCGTAGTCGAGCCCCCGGCCGGGGCCCGTCCCCGCCCGGCTACGGGCCGGGCGGGGCCAGCTCGGCGTGCATCGTGGCGCGGAGCCGGAGGGTGGCGGCCAGGCGCTGGAAGGCTTCCGCCCAGTACGCCGCGGCGCCCCCGGCCTCGACGGGTTCCGTCGTCATGGCGGCCAGTCGGTCCGCCTCCGCCGGGTCCAGGCAGCGCTCGGCCAGGCCCATGACCCCGCTGAAACTCCACGGGTAGCCGCCCGCGTCGCGCGCGGAGTCCAGCGCCTCCACCACGGCCCGGCCCAGTGCTCCGGCCCACGGCACCACGCACGCCCCGAGCAGCTGGAACGCCTCGGACAGCCCGTGGGCCCGTATGAACTCCGCGACCCACGCCGCCCGTTGCTCCTCCTCCAGGATCGACAGCAGCTTCGCCCGCTCCGCGAGCGAGGCCGTCGCCGGCCCGGCCGCCGGCGGGGCGGAAGCCGAACCCAGCAGGGCCCGCGACCACGCGGGATCGCGCTGGCGGACCGCTGCCCGGCACCAGGCCGCGTGCAGTTCCTCCGCCCAGCCCTCGGCCAGGGGCCGTGCCACGATCTCCGCCGGGCCGAGACCGCTGAACCGCTCCTGCCAGCAGGACAGCGGCGCGGACTCCACCAGCTGGCCCAGCCACCACGCGCGCTCCCCGCGCCCGGCGGGCGGCCGCTTGACCACCCCGTCGTGCAGCATCCCCGCATCGCACTCGGCCGGCGGTGTCACCCCCTCCGGGCCGACGCAGGCCAGGGCGCGCTCCGCCATCCGGCCGGCCAGCGCGGAGCCCGGCAGCGCGGAGAGCAACTCGGCGGCGGTGGCCCGTACATTGCGGCTCCGGTCGCCCAGCGCCGCCTCCAGGAACGGCTCGTCGTCGTCCGACAGTCCCACTCGCAGCGAGTCGAGGAACATCAGCCGGTCCTCTGCCCGTTCGGTGGCCCAGGTGGTCGTCAGCAGCCGGATCGCGGCCGCCGCCTCATGGGCCCGTACGAGGCCGAGCAGCGCCACGCGCTCGGCGAACAGCCCTTCCTGCCACAGCCGTTCCACCCCCGCCGCGTCCGTCGCCGCGGGCAGTTCCCCCGCGCCACCGGATCCGCCGCGCAGGGCGAACCGCCACTCAGGATTGAGCCGGGCCAGCCACAGCCCGCGCGTTCCGGCCAGGGCCAGCGCCTGTGGCCGCAGGTCGGTGCGGGCCCGCGCCGCGTCCAGCAGCGCGGGCACCAGCGAGGCCGGGGCGCGGTAGCCGTGCAGCCCGGCGGCGGCCAGCCACTGCGGCAGCAGCTCCGTGAGGTCCGGCGCGGCCCCCCGCCGCCCGCCTGCGCTGCCCGCGCCGGTCCGGCCCGCCAGCAGCTGCGCGAGGCGCTGCCGGGCCGGCTCCGGGGGCGTCGGGCGCGGATCGCGCGGCGCGGGCTCCGGCCGCGGGCCCGCTTCGGCGGGCAGCAGGCCCGCCCGGCGCCGCACGGTCTGCAAGGCCGCGGCCCCGAGCAGTGCCTCGGGACTGCCCCGGCGCCGCTCGGTCCCCAGCAGGGCCGCGCCGACCAGTTCGTCCCAGTCCCCGTAGGTCGTCGTGTCCGCGTTCATCGGGTCCCCTCCCTCTGTGCGTGTGCCATCTGCCATCTGCCGTGTGCCATGCGTTGTTTGCCATGTGTCGTGTGCCGTGCTCCGGTCCCGCCCCCTCCGCGGGACCGGAGCAGCTCGATGTCCCCCTGGCGCCGTGGCGCCGTGACCTCCCTGGGCCCCGGCGCCACGACCGTGGCCTCAACTGGCGTGGTTGTCGTCCACAAAAGCCCCCCGGCTCAGTCGTTCGCACACGGCGGCGCCCCCCGGCGCCGCCGTTTCCCGCCCCCCGGTGCCCCTCAGGGCGACGTCAGTGCCACCGGCTCCGAGGAGCCCGGCTGCCATGCCGTCAACGGGGTGAATCCGCGGTGCCCGCATTCGCCGAACACCGTCACCGGCCCGCCCCCCGAGAGCGCGGCCAGTTGCCAGAGCCCCGCGCGGGGCCGGCTCCCGGCCCCGGTCAGGGGCACGGGCAGGGCGGACGTCCCTTCCACGTCCGCCAGTTGCCATGCCGTTTCCCCCGGAGGCCCGCCCGGCGGGCCCCCCGGCCCACCCGGTATCGGCACCACCGGCCCGAGCAGCACCGGCCAGGACTCCAGCCAGGGGTCCTCGCGCAGCGCCGCGCCGTACGCCTCCAGTGCCGCGCCCGTGCTCACGCCCGTCGGCGTGCCCCCGTACGGCTCGGCCGCGGCGAACCGCTCGCCGAGGTCCGCGCGCAGCCCGGCGGAGCCGGGGCGGAAGCGGGCTTCCGCGTCCAGCACCAGCCCGACGGGCAGCGCGAGCCCCGGAGGCCGCCCCGGCGGACCGAAGTCCAGGACCAGGGCCGGCCGGCCGCTCGCCAACCCGCGCAGCCATATCCGGCGGGTGGTGAGGCGGCCGTCGGGTGACGCCGTGTCGTACTGGGCCAGCACGAGCCAGCGGTCCCGTACCGCTTCGCCCTCCGCCGTGGACGGCAGCCCCACCCTGCTGCGGACCGTCGAGGCCAAGGTCTCCGGA
Organism: Streptomyces sp. NPDC006544; assembly: GCF_040611715.1. Lineage (NCBI taxonomy): Bacteria > Bacillati > Actinomycetota > Actinomycetes > Kitasatosporales > Streptomycetaceae > Streptomyces > Streptomyces sp. NPDC006544. Next base: position 40,059 of record NZ_JBEXOV010000067.1, read on the forward strand.
AGTCCGGACATCCCCAGCCAGGCCCGGTCCAGCAGGTGCAGCAGCGCGGCCTCCTCCAGCATCCGGGCGGGCCAGCCGGTGCCGCAACTGGGTATCGTCCCCAACTCCCTCACCCGCGCAGCCAGTCCGGGAGCCTGCGCGTCGACCATCCGGGCCGCGGTCTCCTCCCATGCCGCGTACCCCGCCCGCTCCTGCCCGGCCAGGCCCCCGCGCACCAGGTCCGCGAGCCGCTGCTCCAGCTCGGTGACACCCGCGCCGATCCGTGCCGCCCGCCGGTCGGCCCGCTTGCGTCCGGGTCGCCCTGCGCCAGGTACGAGCGCACGGTGTCCTGCACGACGTCCCAGAAGAACACGTGGGAGAGCACCTCGTGCTCGTTGAAGAGG
>NZ_JBEXOV010000068.1:0-40015 GCF_040611715.1 Streptomyces sp. NPDC006544
GCGCGCCCCCCCCCCCCCCCCCTCTGGGGGCGGGGGGCCGCTCCGGTCACCACCTGTTCACAGTCCCAGTGCCAGTCGGTGGTACGCCTGGTTCCAGCGGAGATCGCGTCGGAACTGCCTCGGTGTGGTGGTCTCGTCGATGAGGGCGAGTTCCAGACGGAGCATCTCCGCCAGGTCGTCGAGATGGTCGGACGTGAGGGCGGTGGTGAGGACGGTATGGTGCGGTCCTCCGGCCGTCAGCCAGGATTCGGTGGAGGTCCGCAGGTCGGGGCGGGGACGCCAGACCGCGCGGGCAACGGGCAGGGCGGGCAGCGGGTGAGGGGGTGCCACCACGTCGATGTCATTGGCGATCAGGCGGAAGCGGTCGCCGAGGTCGGCGAGCCCGACCACCACGGCCGGGCCGGGGGCCGCGTCGAACACCAGGCGCACCGGATCCTCCCGCCCGCCGATGCCCAGGGGGTGGATCTCGCAGCTGGGCCTGGCGGCCGCGATGGTGGGACAGACTTCCAGCATGTGTGCGCCGAGGATGAGCTCGTTGCCGGGTGTCATGTCGTAGGTGTAGTCCTCCATGAAGGAGGTGCCGCCCGGAAGGCCGCTGGCGGCCACCTTGAGGGCGCGCAGCAGGACGGCGGTCTTCCAGTCGCCTTCTCCTCCGAAGCCGTACCCCTGGGCCATGAGCCGCTGGACGGCGAGGCCGGGCAGCTGGCGCAGTCCGCCCAGGTCCTCGAAGTTGGTGGTGAAGGCCCCGAAGCCGCCCGTTTCGAGGAAGGTGCGCAGGCCGGCTTCGATGCGGGCCGCGTAACGCAGCGCGTCGTGCCGTTCGCCGCCCGGTCGCAGTTCCGGCACCAGGTCGTACAGATCGGTGTACTCCTCGACGAGGTCAGCCACTCCGGTCTCGTCCGCGCCGTCGACGACCTCCACCAGGTCGTTGACGCCGTAGGTGTTGACGGAGACGCCGAAGCGCAGCTGGGCCTCGACCTTGTCGCCCTCGGTGACGGCCACGTCGCGCATGTTGTCGCCGAAGCGGGCGACCTTGAGGGTGGCCAGTTCGGATCGTGCGGCGGCCGCCCGCGCCCAGATCGCGACGCGTGCGATCGTCACCGGATCGGTGACGTGGCCGGCCACGGTCTTGCGGGGCACGCCGAGGCGGGTCTGGATGTGTCCGAACTCGCGGTCTCCGTGGGCGGCTTGGTTGAGGTTCATGAAGTCCATGTCAATGGTGTCCCAGGGCAGGGCCACGTTCGACTGGGTGTGGAGGTGCAGCAACGGCTTGCGCAGTGCGTCCAGTCCGGCGATCCACATCTTGGCCGGCGAGAAGGTGTGCATCCAGGCGATGAGCCCGATGCACCGGTCGTCGGCGTTCGCATCGAGGCACACTCGGCGGATGGCGTCGGCGTCGGTCAGTACCGGCTTCCACGCCACGCGTGCGGGAATCCCGGAGGCGTCGGCCAGCGCGGCGGCAATCTGCCGCGACTGGTCGGCGACCTGCTTCAGCGTCTCCTCCCCGTACAGGCCTTGGCTGCCGGTGAGGAACCAGATTTCCTGGGCCGGGGATGTTTGGCTGGGCACATGGTCTCCTGAAGGTGACGTCCCGCAACGGTGGTGAGGGCGGCGGGCGGGTGGGGAAACGGGAAAGAACAGGGGGGCGGGGTCAGTCCGCTGTGCGGGTCGTGTCGCGGATTCTCCTCAGGCGGTGCAGCAGGCCACCGGTACCGAAGTGGTCGTGCAGGAGCCGGTACTCGGCGAAGAGGGCGTCGTAGGCGTCGGCCCGGGAGGTGTCGGGCGTGTACACGGCAGGCAGTCGGCGGCCCATGGCCGCGGTGGCCGTTCGCACGTCGGTGTGCGCGCCCGCGGCCACGGCGGCGTGGATGGCCGACCCAAGGGCGGGGCCTTGGTCGGACGCGGCCAGGGAAACGGGCCGGCGCAGCACATCGGAGTAGATCTGCATCAGCAGTGGGTTCTTGGCCAGTCCGCCGGCGACGATGAACTCGTGCACCGGTACGCCGCCTGCTTCCAGGGCCTCCACGATGACGCGGGTGCCGAACGCGGTGGCTTCGAGCAGCGCGCGGTAGACGTCCTCGGGGCGGGTCGCGAGGGTGAGACCCACGATGACTCCGGAGAGGTGGTGGTCGACGAGGACCGAGCGGTTGCCGTTCAGCCAGTCGAGGGCGACCAGTCCGTGTCCGCCGACCGGCTGTCGGGCGGCTTTCCGGGTCAGCAGGGTGTGCAGGTCCTCGCCGCGGTCGGCGGCCTCGGTGAGGTAGTCCGACGGGACGCCTTGGTCCAGTACCCAGGCGAAGATGTCGCCGACCGCGCTCTGGCCGGCCTCGTAGCCGTAGGTTCCCTCGACGATCCCCCCGCCCACGACACCGCAGATGCCGGGGACGTCGGCGAGGACGGGGGCGTTCACGACGTGGCAGGTGGAGGTTCCCATGATGGCGAGCAGTTGACCGTCCTCGACGGCCTGGGCCGCCGCTGCGGTGACATGGGCGTCGACGTTGCCCGCGGCCACGGCGATGCCGGGGCGCAGTCCTGTCCACGCTGCCGCCTCGGTACTGAGCGAGCCCACTCGTGAGCCCAGCGCGGAGAGGGGGAATTCGAGGCGGGTGCGTGCGAAGTCGGCGAACCGGGGGTTCAGCGCGGCCAGGTACTCCTCGCTCGGGTAGGCGCCGTCCTGGTGGATGCCCTTGTATCCGGCGGTGCAGGCGTTGCGGGACTCGGTTCCGGTGAGCTGCCACACGATCCAGTCGGCGGCCTCGATCCACCGCGCGCAGGTCTCGTAGACGACCGGATCCTCCTCCAGGACCTGGAGGGCCTTCGCGAACTGCCACTCGGCGGAGATCCGGCCGCCGTAGCGGGAGATCCACTTCTCCCCGCGGGCGTGGGCGAGTTCGTTGATGCGGTCGGCATGCGACTGGGCCGCGTGGTGCTTCCACAGCTTGGGCCACGCGTGCGGCCGTCCGGCGAGCTCGGTCTCGGCGAGGGGAGTCCCGTCGGCCAGCGCGGGCAGGACGGTGCACGCGGTGAAATCGGTGGCGATGCCGATCACCGCGGCGGGATCGATCCCGGCCGCCGCCACGGCCTCCGGGACGGCGTGACGCAGTACGTCCCGCCAGTCCTGGGGGTGTTGCAGGGCCCAGTCCGGAGGCAGTTGCGCACCGCCGTGCGGCAGGTGCCGGTCGATGACGCCGTGTCGGTAGGCGTGGACCGCCGCGGCCAGCTCCTGACCGTCGCGAACCCGCACCACCACGGCGCGGCCCGACAGCGTGCCGAAGTCGACGCCGACCGTGTACTGCTCCGATTCCTCGGAAGGAGGGGTGGGCGCGAGGGGAGGGGGTGACGTCAACAGAGTGCCTTTCGAAGGAGCCGTGGGGCGGGCACGCGGGCGCGCCCGGCGGACGGAGATGCCGTCCCGACCGTCCTGGCGGACGGCGAAGGGCCCGATGCCTTGCAGTGTGAGCGCTAACAATGTCGATAGGCAAGAGGTCTGCGGTGGATCATGTGGGGGGATCCCCTCGACGCGACGGCCGCCGTATGCGGGGCTTCGCCTCCATATGCCGTTGATCCGACGCGGGTTGAGGTCTCCGATCCGGGCGGCTGGGTCGACGGTCTCGTGAACGTATGGAGTCCGCCTCGTTGCCCCACGTGACACGGTAACGGACAGGTAACGTGCGCAAAGGGGTTGAGAACCAGGCTTGTTAGCGCTCACAATGCGACGGCCCCCTCAAGGGCATCCCGCTCCCGTCCCCCCCGCCCCCCGGCCCCGCCATGCCCCTGACCACGGGCACGGCCCGGCACCGGCCGTGCGGAGCCTCTTCCGTACACCCCGAAAGGACACCCGTCATGGCTCGCAGAGCAGCCCTCGTCCTCACCGCCGCCCTTCTCGCCTCCTCGGCGTTGACCGCCTGCTCGACCGAGGGCCCCGCCTCCGGCCCGGCCTCCGGGGCCAAGGCGGACTCCGGCGGCGCGATCACCATGGGCTTCGCCCAGGTCGGCGCCGAGAGCGGTTGGCGTACCGCCAACACCAAGTCCGTCCAGGAGGCGGCGAAGAAGGCCGGGATCGAACTCAAGTTCTCCGACGCGCAGCAGAAGCAGGAGAACCAGATCAAGGCGATCCGCACCTTCATCCAGCAGAAGGTCGACGTGATCGCCTTCTCGCCGGTCGTGGAGTCCGGCTGGGACACGGTGCTGAAGGAGGCCAAGGACGCGGGCATCCCGGTCATCCTGACCGACCGCGCCGTGGACACCAAGGACACCTCCCTCTACAAGACCTTCCTGGGCTCGGACTTCGTCAAGGAGGGCAAGTCGGCGGGGGAGTGGCTGACCAGCGCTTACGCGAACGAGCAGGGCCCGGTCAACATCGTCGAGCTCCAGGGCACCACAGGCTCCGCACCCGCCAACGACCGCAAGGCCGGCTTCGCCGACGTCATCCGCACCGACGGCAAGTTCAAGATCGTTGCCTCGCAGTCGGGCGACTTCACCCGCGCCAAGGGCAAGGAAGTCATGCAGGCGTTCCTGAAGTCCCAGAAGGACATCGACGTCCTCTACGCCCACAACGACGACATGGCACTCGGCGCCATCCAGGCCATCGAGGAGTCCGGCAAGAAGCCCGGTACGGACATCAAGGTGATCTCGGTGGACGGAGTCAAGGACGCTTTCGTCGCGATGACCGAGGGCAAGATCAACGTCGTGGTGGAGTGCAACCCGCTGCTCGGGGACCAGCTGATGGAGCTGGCCAAGAAGGTCGTGGCGGGGGAGAGCGTGCCGACCCGGGTCGAGACCCAGGAGGGCGTCTTCCCGCAGGACAAGGCCGCGGCCGCCCTGCCGTCCCGGAACTACTGACGCGGCAGGTTCCGGTGCCGCAGGAGGCCCGCTCCGCCCCGTCTCCTTCGGATCTCGCGCGGCCCGCGACGCCTGGCACCGGGGCCCGCTCCACCACCCCACACATGAGAGGAGGGCGGATGGCATCTCCGTCCACCCCGCCGCCCACGGGCATCGGCGGCCCGCGGCCGGTCCTGGAAGCCCACGACATCCGCAAGCAGTTCCCGGGTGTGCTCGCCCTCGACGGAGTCGCCCTGCGGCTCTTCCCCGGTGAGGTGCACGCCCTGATGGGCGAGAACGGCGCCGGGAAGTCCACCTTGATCAAGGTGCTCACCGGTGTCCACGGCGCCGACGGCGGCACCATCGTCGTCGACGGCCAGCCCCACGCGTTCGCGGACCCCCTGCAGGCGCAGCAGGCCGGAATCAGCACCGTCTACCAGGAGGTGAACCTCTGCCCGAACATCTCGGTCGCGGAGAACATCCTCATCGGGCGCGAACCGCGCCGGTTCGGTCTCATCCACTGGTCCGCGATGCGGCAGCGGGCGGCAGAGCTGCTGACGGAACTGGACCTCGACCTGGACGTCACCAGTCTGCTCGACTCGCACTCCCTGGCGGTGCAGCAGCTGGTCGCCATCGTCCGGGCGGTGGACGTCTCGGCGAAGGTGCTCGTGCTGGACGAACCCACCTCCAGCCTGGACCGGGAGGAGGTCGCCCAGCTGTTCACCCTGGTGCGGCGCCTGCGGGACCGCGGTGTGGCCATCCTGTTCGTCACGCACTTCCTCGACCAGGTATTCGATCTCTGCGACCGCGTCACCATCCTGCGCAACGGCCGGCTGGAAGGCGAGTACCCCATCGGTGAACTCACTCCGGTGACGCTGGTGCAGCGCATGATCGGCGGAGAACTGGCCACCCTCGACCAGTTGTCCGGCCGTGCCCACGAGGAAGCCGCCGAACGGGCGGCCAGCGAGCCGTTCCTCCAGGCACGGCAGCTGACCCGCACGGGCTCGATCGAACCGTACGACCTCGACATCCACGCCGGCGAGGTCATCGGACTGGCCGGCCTCCTGGGCTCGGGCCGCACCGAGGTGGCGCGCCTGCTGTTCGGCGCGGACAGCGCGGACGCCGGAGAAGTGAGCATCGAGGGCAGGAAGGTACTCCTGCGCACCCCCCGCCACGCCATCGCCCGGGGCATCGCGTTCTGCTCCGAGAACCGCAAGTCCGAGGGACTGGTGGGGGAGCTCACGGTCCGCGAGAACATCATCCTCGCCCTGCAGGCCGCCCGCGGCTGGACCAGGCCGCTGGCCCGTGCGAAACAGGACGAACTGGCACGGCACTGGATCGAAGCCCTGGACATCCGCCCCGCCGACCCCGAAGCGCAGGTACGCCACCTCAGCGGAGGCAACCAGCAGAAGGTCCTCCTCGCGCGCTGGCTTCTGACCGCACCCCGGCTCCTGATCCTCGACGAACCCACCCGGGGCATCGACATCGGGGCCAAGGCGGAGATCCAGAAACTCGTGGCCCGCCTGGCGGGCGAAGGCACCGCCGTGCTGTTCATCTCGGCGGAACTCGAAGAGGTCCTGCGCCTGAGCCACCGCATCGCCGTGCTCCGCGACCACCGCATGGTGGCCACCCTGGCGAACGACGACACCGTCACGCCCGAACGCCTCCTCACGACCATCGCCACCGGAACGGACTCATGACCACCCAGCCCGCCAAGTCCGAGGCGGCCGCCGCAATCGGGAGACGGCTGGCCGGCCACCGCCTGCTGTGGCCCGCGCTCATCCTGCTCGCCCTGCTCCTCGGCAACCTCGCGTTCCACCACGACTTCTTCTCCGTCCGCGTACGCGACGGCCACCTCTACGGCAGCCTCATCGACATCCTCCAGTTCGGTGCGCCCCTCATCCTGGTGGCGCTCGGCATGACCTTGGTCATCGCCACCCGTGGCATCGACCTCTCCGTGGGTTCCACCGTCGCCATCGCCGGCGCCCTCGCCTGCGGGCACATCTCCACCGCAACGCGTCCGGGCAGTGTCGCCACCATGCTCACGGCCGTCGCCCTCGCACTCGGTGTCGCACTCGTGCTGGGCCTGGCCAACGGCTTCCTGGTGTCCGGGCTGGGGGTGCAGCCCATCGTGGCCACCTTGATCCTCATGGTCGCGGGCCGCGGCGTCGCCCAGCTGATCACGGACGGCCAGATCATCACGGTGACCAGCGCCCCCTACAAGATGATCGGAGGCGGCTACTGGCTGACCTTCCCCTTCGCCGTCCTCCTGGCAGCCGCCCTCGTCGCGCTCACCGCCTTCGTCACCCGCCGCAGCGCACTCGGCATGCTGATCGAGTCCGTCGGCGGCAACCCCGCCGCCAGCCGCCTGGTCGGCATCCGGGCCGGCGGTCTGCTCGCCCTGGTCTACGTCTTCAGCGCGCTGTGCGCCGCCGTCGCCGGGCTGATGATCAGCTCCAACGTCTCCAGCGCCGACGGCAACAACGCCGGCCTGTGGATCGAGCTCGACGCGATCCTCGCCGTCGTCGTCGGCGGCACCGCACTGACCGGAGGACGCTTCTCCCTCGGCGGCACCGTCCTGGGCGCCCTGATCATCCAGACCCTGTCCACCACCGTCTACACCCTCGGCGTCCCACCCGAGACCACCCTCGTCTTCAAGGCGTTCGTCGTCATCGTCGTCTGCCTCGTGCAGTCCCCGGTCTTCCGGTCCAAGGTCCTGCGCCGCCGCGGGGCGGCCACTCCCCGATCCCACACCACGGCGGGCGCCACCCCGCAGCAGCAGGAGGTACGCGCATGAGTACCGGCATCGCGAGCGTCGCCGCGCACCTCACCCGCCCCTTCGCGACCGTGTCCCCGCGCACCCGCACCCGTATCCCCCTGATCGTCACGGCCGTCCTGCTGGCCGTCATGTTCAGCGTCGGATCGGTGCGCTACGAGGGCTTCCTCTCCGCGCAAGTCGTACTGAACCTGCTGATCGACAACGGATTCCTCCTGGTCGTCGCGGTCGGGGCGACCTTCGTCATCCTCACCGGCGGCATCGATCTGTCCGTCGGCTCCATGGTGGCCCTGTCGACCATGCTCACGGCCTGGCTGGTCGAGTCGCACGGCTGGCCCCTGGCCACCGTCGTTCCACTGGTCCTGCTCGTCGGTGCCGCGAGCGGGACGCTCATGGGCTGGATCATCCACACCTTCGAGATCCAGCCGTTCATCGTCACCCTGGCCGGCATGTTCCTCGCCCGCGGGCTCTGCTACACCATCAGCACCGAATCCATCACGATCAGCGACCCCACCACGGCCGGAATCGCGCAGACCCGCTTGTACGGCCCGGGAGGACTGTTCGTCTCGATCCCGGTGGTCATCGCCCTCGCCGTGCTGGTGATCGCCTTCGTCGTACTGCACCACACGCGCTTCGGCCGCAACGTGTACGCGCTGGGCGGCAATGAGTCCTCCGCACGCCTCATGGGTCTTCCGACGGGTTCCACCAAGATCGCCGTGTACGCCGTCAGCGGCCTGTGTTCCGCACTCGGCGGCCTGCTGCTGACCTTCTACATGCTCTCCGGCTACGCCCTCCACGCCATGGGCATGGAACTCGACGCCATCGCCGCCACCGTGATCGGCGGCACGCTGCTGACCGGAGGTTCCGGCTTCGTCCTGGGTACCGCCCTCGGCGTGCTGGTCCTCGGCACGATCCAGACGCTGGTCAACTTCCAGGGCACGCTCAGCTCCTGGTGGACCCGGATCGTCATCGGCGCCCTGCTGCTCGTGTTCATCGTGCTGCAACGCCTGATGAGCGGCCGCCGCCCCGCCGCGGGCTGACGCCCGGCCGCTCTGCCCGTCAGCCCCTGCCGCAGCGTTCGAGTGCCGCGATTCACCTTGCTTCCCGGCATACCCTCCGACGGACCGACTTCCAGGGAACACCGCCATGGAACACGCATATGAACCTACCGACCAGGCCACTGACCCCGGGCAGGCTCCCGCCTGTCCGCGGACGGGACGTCCCCTGCGCATGGCCGACGAGGGAACGGGGGAGAGATGGCGGTTCGGATTCCCCGGCCGGGCCCGCGCGGAGGTGCACACGCGCGGCGCCCGCCTCCGTTCCCTGATCCTGCCGGACCGCTGGGGCCACACCGCCGACGTGGTGCTCGCGGCCCGCGACCCCGCCGCCTGCGAGGGCTCCGCACGCTACTTCGGTGCGACGGTGGGCCGTTACGCCAACCGCGTCGCGCGCGGCCGGCTCGTCGTCGACGGCGTCACCCACCGGCTCGCCACCCAGGAGACCGGGCACACGCTGCACGGCGGCCCCGAGGGGTTCGACCAGCGCCTGTGGCGGTGCGAACCCTTCCACTCGGCGCACCGCACCGGTGTCCGCCTGTTCCTGCACAGCCCCGACGGGGATCAGGGATTCCCCGGCGCCCTGAACGTCCGCCTCACGTACACGCTGGACCGCGACGACAACCTGACCATGTCGTACCAGGCGGTCGCCGACGCGCCGACGATCGTCAACCTCACCAACCATGCCTACTGGAACCTCGAGGGGGAGGGGCGCGGCAACGTCCTGGCCCACCACCTCCAGGTCGCGGCCCCTCTCTACACCCCCGTCGACGCCGAGCTGATCCCCGACGGCCCCCACCGCCCGGTCAGCGACACCCCGTTCGATCTCCGCAGGCACCGGCGGCTCTCCGACGTCCTGACCCATACGGATCCGCAGCTGGCGCTCGCCGGCGGCGGATTCGACCACAACTGGGTCCTCGACGGCGCCCGGCGGGCCCGTCCTCGGAAGGCCGCCATGTTGTACGCCCCGGCATCCGGGCGCCGCATGGACGTGCTCACCACGGAGCCGGGCATCCAGGTCTACACCGCCCAGGGCCTGACCGGTGACATCTCGGGCAAGGCGGGCAGGCCGTACCACGCATACGCGGGGGTCGCGCTGGAGACCCAGCACTTCCCGGACTCCCCGAACCGCCCCGACTACCCGACGGTCGTCCTGCGCCCGGGTGAGCTGTACCGGTCGACCACGATCCACAGTTTCACCACGGTCACCGTCTGAGAGGGGCGGCGCCGGCCGTAACCGCTGTCCGGTGCCGCGGGGGCACCGGACAGCGGCTTTCGTGCGTGCCGCCGGCTACCCCCGTACGAGGTGCCTCGGGTCCCGCCCCCCTGCGGGAGGGGCCAACAGTCGGGCAGGTGGGGGTCATTCGCCGGGGGGAGCGATCCTGCGGGCCGTGCTGGCGCGCACGATGAGCTCGGGCGCCACCACCACGTGGGTCGACTCGTCGGTCCTGCCCTCGATGTGGTCCAGGAGCAGCCCGATGCTGTCGCGGCCGAGCGAGGCGAAGTCCTGGCGGATCGTCGTCAGCGGGGGCGGGAAGAACTCCGCCTCGGGGATGTCGTCGAAGCCGGCGACCGCCACGTCCTCGGGCGTGCGCAGGCCCGCTTCCCGCAAGGCCCGTAGGACACCGAGGGCCATCTGGTCGTTGGCGACGAACACCGCGGTGAGGCCGGCTCCCTGCCCTCGTGACGCCATGACCCGCCCCGCCAGCTGCTGGCCGGCCTGGTATCCCGACAGCGGACTCCAGTCGCCGCGCAGTACGGGCGGCGCCTCGGCGCCGGCATCGCGCAGCGCGTCCTCCCACCCCTGTGTGCGGGCCTCGCTCTCGAGCCAGTCGGGGGGCCCCGCCACATGCCACACGGTGGCGTGGCCCGACGCGAGGAGATGCTCCGTGATCATGCGGGCGCCGAGGTTCTGGTCCAGCGACACCCCCGGCAGGTCGAGGGTGTGGCCGCCTTCCACGGTGACCACCGGGCACGGTGCTTCCAATGCCGCCAGGGCGCGCACCGTGGCGCGTTGCGGGGTGACGGCGACGATCCCCTCGACGCCCCACCCGGCGAGGTGCTGCATGGCCTCGGCGAGGGCTGTCTGCGTGGCGGTGCGAAGCGTGACGGCGGACGTCAGGTAGCCGCGGTCCCGAGCCGCCTCCTGCACTCCCGCCACGGTGCTGGCGGGCCCGTGCAGAGTGGTGTTCACCGCGATGACGCCCAGCGTGTGGGTCCGGCGGGTGGCCAGGGCCCGGGCCGCCGAGTTGCGGCGGTAGCCCAGCTGCTCGATGACCTGTGTCACCGTGGCCCGGGTCTTGGCGCTGACGTTCGGGTGGTCGCTGAGCACCCGCGAAACGGTCTGATGGGACACGCCGGCGACGCGCGCGACGTCCGTCATCGTGGGCGCTCGCGAGACGTCTGGGAGCTGGGTCAACTCTCTTCCTTTCCTCATCGAGCGGCCTTCCCTCAAGGTACCGAATCAGCCGCGGCCCGCACACGTCTCGGACCGACCGGAAGATTGTCGACCAGGTGTAGATGTTTGCGTTCACATTATGCAGCGTTGATCGCATGTTGTGGGGAGAAAATTTCTCGTAAGCTCTTGAGATATCTGCTTGTTAGCGCTCACAATCTCATCAGGGTGGCTGAGGCAGGCGAGCCGCGATGCCTGCTGCGCCCCCCGATCAGTCCAGCCCACTCATGCGCGACCGCGGGCCCTGCCGGATACCGGTCGGGGAGAAACGCCGCGCATGCCGGAGAGACGGTGAGAGCGCAGTGAGCGAGACCTTCCTCAAGGACCTCCGTCGCGAGGTCCTCGCGGCCAACCTGCGCATCCCGGAGGCCGGCCTGGCCACCCTCACCTGGGGAAACGTCAGCGGAGTGGACCGAGGCGCCGGCGTCTTCGTCATCAAGCCGTCCGGGGTCTCCTACGCCGACCTCACCGAGGAGGACCTGGTGGTGGTGGCACTGGAGGACGGGCGGGTCGTCGAGGGACACCTCAGGCCGTCCACCGACACCGAAACCCATCGGTGCCTCTACCGGGCCTTCCCCTCCATCGGCGGCGTCACCCACACGCACTCGACGCACGCCGTCGCCTTCGCCCAGGCGCGCCGCCCGATCCCCGTACTCGGCACGACGCACGCCGACACCTTCAACGGCCCCGTCCCCGTGACGGAGGACCTCACCGCCGCGCAGTGCGCGCGGGACTACGAGTACAACACCGGACAGGTGATCGTTGCCCGGCTCGACGGCGACCCCCGGCGGGCCGATGAGGTCCCCGGAGCGCTCGTCTCACGACACGGACCCTTCACCTGGGGTGCCACCGCGAAGGCGGCGCTGGAGAACGCCATCGTCTGCGAGGCCGTGGCGGAGATGGCGCTGCACACGCTGGCGCTGGGGGCCCGCCTCGGGGAAGCCTCGGAACCGCCGAAGCACCTGCTGGAGCGGCACTTCACGCGTAAGCACGGACCGGACGCCTATTACGGCAACGTCCCTCATGCCCCGGGCGTCTGAAGCCGCGCACCGTCTGGCGACCCGGCGAACTGCGGCGGGCTGCCGGCGCCTGCGGCGCCCGTGGGGGAGGGGCGTCCGGTCACCGCGCAGTACTGTCGCCCGCAGTGCGTGACCTTGACGCGCGGGGTGGACGGCCTCACGGCCGCCGATGCGGTGACCACCGCACTACGGTCACCGGACCGCCCTCGCCACCCGCCCCAGCGGCGCGGGCCGCGTCACCTGCGTCGGCCCTGTGCCGGGGCGCGAACTTGCCCGGGAGCCGGCCGATGATTTCGCGCCACCGGTTCAACGTGCGCCGAAGCTGTGGTGGTGGTCGGCCTGTTCTCGGATGAAGATCAGTCAACTACCGCTTCCAGCAGGCGGCTTGACGTGCCTGTCAGGTGCCTGGCTTGATTGGGAGCGCTCCCACTTTGAGTCCCCACCCACCGAGGAAGGCTTCACCGTGCCTCCTGTCACCTCCGCTCGCGGCGTGCCACGTCGCGCGGCCGCTGTACTCGCCGGCCTCGCGCTGGCCGTCGGCGGCCTGTCCGCGACCGCCCTGACCGTCCCGGTCGCGGCTGCCGCCACCGTGACCGCCGCGGCCGACACGTCCGTCCGGGTCAACCAGCTCGGCTACCTGCCCGACGGCCCCAAGCGGGCCACCGTGGCCAGCTCCGCGACCGCCCCGCTCGCCTGGCAACTGCGCGACGCCTCCGGCACGGTGGCCGCCTCGGGCGCCACCGCGGTGCGCGGCGCCGACCAGGCGTCGGGCCAGTCCACGCACCTGGTGGACTTCGGCGCGTACACCGGCACCGGCACCGGCTTCACCCTGGTCGTCGACGGCCAGACCAGCCACCCCTTCGACATCTCCGCGTCGCTGTACGACGGACTGCGCGCCGACAGCATGTCGTTCTTCTACCAGCAGCGCAGCGGCATCGCGATCGACGCCGCCCTGGCGGGCGGCAGCGCGTACGCCCGCCCCGCCGGGCACCTCGGCGTCGCCCCGAACAAGGGGGACACCGGCGTCCCCTGCCAGGCCGGGGTGTGCGACTACCAACTGGACGTGCGGGGCGGCTGGTACGACGCGGGCGACCAGGGCAAGTACGTGGTCAACGGCGGCATTTCCGTCTGGGAGATGGTCAACTCGTTCGAGCGGGCCCGCCGTTCGGGCGGCGACGCGGCGCTCGGCGACGCGACGCTAAGGGTGCCGGAGCGTGGCAACGGGACGCCGGACGTCTTGGACGAGGCCCGCTGGGAGCTGGAGTTCCTGCTGCGGATGCAGGTCCCGGCAGGGAAGTCGATGGCCGGAATGGCATTCCACAAGATGCATGACGCCAAGTGGACTGCCCTGCCGACCCGGCCCGAACTCGATTCCGAGCAGCGCGAGTTGCACAAGCCCTCGACCGCCGCGACGCTGAACCTGGCAGCCTCCGCCGCGCAGTGTGCTCGGGTGTACGCGCCGTACGACTCCGCGTTCTCCGCGCGCTGCCTGGACGCGGCCCGCCGCGCCTGGACGGCCGCCAAGGCCAACCCGAACGTGCTCGCCCTGGCGACCGACAACACCGGCGGCGGTGCCTACGAGGATGCCGACGTCTCGGACGAGTTCTACTGGGCGGCGGCGGAACTCCTGGCCACCACGGGCGAGTCCCAGTACCGGGACGCCGTCACCTCCTCCCCGCACCACGCCAAGCCTGTCGACGCGTTCTGGTGGGGCGGCACCGCGACGCTCGGGCGCATCACCCTCGCCACCGTCCCCGGCGTGGCCCTGCCCGCCGACGACACGGCCCGGCTGCGAGGCCTGCTGACCGCGGCTGCCGATGCCCACCTGTCCACCATGGCCGGACAGGGCTACGCGGTGCCGCTCCCGGCAACCGGATACGTGTGGGGCTCCAACAGCTCGGTCACCAACAACGCGATGGTGCTGGCCGTCGCCTACGAGCTCACCGGTCAACAACGCTACCGCTCCGCAGCGTTGGAGTCCCTGGACTACCTGCTCGGCCGCAACGCGCTCGACCTGTCCTACGTCACCGGCTACGGCGATCGCTACTCCGCGAACCAGCACCACCGGTTCTGGGCGCACCAGAACGACGCCTCGCTGCCGCACCCGCCGGCCGGTTCCTTCGCGGGCGGTCCGAACGCGGGGCTGGAGGACCCTGTCGCCAAGGAGAAGCTCGCGGGCTGCGCACCGGCGGCGTGCTACGTGGACGACATCGGCTCGTACTCCACCAATGAGGTGGCCATCAACTGGAACGCCTCGCTGGCCTGGCTGGCGGCTTTCGCGGCTGAGCGGCGCGGCGCCCCCGCCGTGCCCGTGGTCCAGGTGGCACCGGCGGCCGTGACGGTCCCGGAGGGCGGTTCGGCGCAGGTGGGCATGCGGCTCTCGGCCGCGCCCGCGCAGAACGTGACGGTGTCGGTGGCCCGGAGCTCCGGCGACCAGGACCTGTCGGCGGCCGCGACCCTGGTGTTCACCCCAGCCGACTGGGCGACGGTGCAGCAGGTTTCTGTCTTCGCCGCGCAGGATGCCGACGCGTCCTCGGGCAGCGCGACTTTCACGGTCGGTGGTCCTGGCGTGCAGCCGGCGAGTTTCACGGCGACGGAGGCGGACGACGACGCGCCGGCGGCCTCCTGCACGGTGGCGTACAGGATCGACAACGCCTGGGGCAACGGCTTCACGGCGACGGTGACCGTGAGGAACACCGGAACGTCGGCGATCTCCGGGTGGACCCTCGGCTGGAGCTTCGCGGGTGATCAGCGGATCAGCAACGCCTGGAACGCCACGGTCAGCCAGTCGGGCAGCACGGCTACCGCCCGGGACTCCGGGTGGAACGGCACGCTGGCGCCCGGCGGCAGCGTGAGCTTTGGTTTCCAGGCGACGTACTCGGGTACCAACGCGATCCCGGCGCGCTACACGCTCAACGGTGCACCCTGCTCCTGACGCGGCCGTCTCCACGCTCTGTTCGCCGGCAGCGACCAGTCCGAAGGCATGGGGTGCTTTCCTGAGAGAGCTCTTCCGTCCTTCGATCTGAGAGGGACGACGGAGTGGAGCCAGGATCATCCTGGCTCCACTCCAAGCTGCGGGCGTGTCACTGGAACTGTGCGAAGAACCTCCAGATCTCTCCCTTGGTCCAGGTCGTGACGCCGCTCTCGTTGGAGGAGCCGTCGACCGGACCGGGCAAGTGGCCTCCGTCGAACGCGGCCCATTGGACCGGGTACCCGGCACGGCAGCCCGAGTAGGTGGTGGTGATGTGCGTCCGGCTGCCCGGCGCGGGCTCGCGCGGGCTCTGGGAGGTGCAGCCGTTGTTGCTGACGAACCTGTCGCGCAGGGACCGTCCTTGCGCGATGTTGAGGACGGAGTCGCTGACGCCGTGGATTCCGAAGTAGGCGATGGGCTGCGCGCCGCCGCTGCACCCGCTGATCTCGCCGCCGGAGATGACCGCGACAGCCCTGAAGACGTTCGCCCGGGTGCATGCGAGTGCGTAGCTCATCCCGCCGCCCCAGCTGAAACCGGTGGCGAAACGCTGCGCCGTGTTGACGCAGAGACCGCCCTCGATCCGCCGGATCATGTCGTCGACGAAGGTGACGTCCTCACCGCCCGGATTAGCCCAGCCGTTGTCGAGGCCCTGGGGGGCGACGAGGATCGCGCTGTTGTCGGATTGTTCCTGTTGGCCGTAGTAGGACCAGGCCTTCCCGCTCGTTCCGCCCGAGGCGACGTCGCCGGCGGTTCCGCCCCGCCAGTGGAACGCGAAGATCAGCCGGTAGGGCTGGCTGCTGGAGTAGTTGTCGGGAACCCTGAGGATGAAGCTGCGGCTCTTGCCGCCGCTCTGAATGGTGTGCGTACCGCTCGCCAGCGTCGGGGCGCTGCCGCATCCGCCGCCGGACGACAGCTTGACCATCTGCCATTGCTGGTTGGCGCCGCCCCAGTCGCTGTACTGGACGACATTGCCGCCGTCGGCGGTGGAGGCGCCCTGCACCTCGACGGCCTTGCCGCTGTTGCGGTTGATCAGCCGGACGTGGCCCCCGTCGGAGTCGGCCAGCCGGAATTGCTGGTTGGCCCCGTTGCCGTCGGCCCGCTGCGCGATCGCGGCACCGTCGGCGGTCGAGGCGCCGGCCACGTCGAGGACCTTGCCCGAATGCCGGGCCCTGAGCCGGTAGAAGCCGCCGCCGGAGTCCACGAACTGCCACTGCTGGTTGGCTCCGTCGTTGCGCGTCCACTGACCGACCCGCGCGCCGTCGGCGGTGGACGCGCCGTAGACGTCCAGCGCCTTGCCGCTGTTGCGATTGACCAGGACGTACCAGGCAGTGCCGTCCACCGTGGCCGCCTCGGCGGGCGCCGGGTTCACCGCGAAGAGCGTGCCGATCGCGAGCGTCGCCGCCACCACGGCGGCCAACCGGGACCACCAGCGGGGCCTTCGTGGAGGGGCGGGGGAAGCCGCACCGTAGGACTTCATCGGTTCACCCTTTCGCCGTGCCGGGTCGTCAGGTGCGGGTCCAGCGCTGGTTGCTGCCGCCCGAGCAGGAGTAGAGCTGGATCAGGGTGCCGTTGGCGGTGCCGGTTCCGGCCGCGTCCAGGCAGAGGCCGGACTGGACTCCTACGATGGATCCGTCGGAGTTCAGGCGCCACTTCTGGTTGTCGCCGCCCCAGCAGCTGTAGATCTGGACCTTGGTGCCGTTGGCGGTGCCGGCGGCGTCCAGGCACTTGTTGCCGTAGACCTTGAGCTCGCCGGAGGCGGTGTACGACCACTGCTGGTTGGTGCGGTTGTTGCAGTCCCACAGGTTGAGCTGGGTGCCGTCGGCCGTGCTGGCACCGGGCACGTCCAGGCAGCGGCCCGAACCGACGCCCTTGACCTGTCCGGAACCGGGCGTGGGGGTCGGAGTGGGGTTGGAGGAACCGGCGTTGAGTGCGCCCAGCACGGAAGTGTAGGCCGGCTTCTTGTTGCCGTTGCCGTCGAACAGCAGAGGCGACTGCTCCGACCGCCAGGAGTCGGTGTCGCGCACACCCCAGACGGTGATCCCGAGGCAGCGCGGGACGGCCAGGCAGTCGTTGGTCACGTTGGCGTACGTCGTGGCCGAGGCGCCCTGAATGTCGAGTTCGGTGACGGCAACGTCGACGCCGAGGGCGGCGAAGCTCTGCAGGGTGGTGCGGAAATTGCTGTTGTACGGGCTGTCGTTGTTGAAGTGGGACTGGAAGCCGACGCAGTCGATCGGCACGCCGCGCTGCTTGAAGTCCCGGACCATGTTGTACATGGCCTGGGTCTTGGCCCAGGTCCAGTTCTCGACGTTGTAGTCGTTGTAGCAGAGCTTGGCGGCAGGGTCGGCGGCGCGCGCGGTGCGGAAGGCGACCTCGATCCAGTCGTTGCCGGTGCGCTGCAGGTTGGAGTCGCGCCGGGCTCCCGAACTGCCGTCGGCGAAGGCCTCGTTCACGACGTCCCACTGGACGATCTTGCCCTTGTAGTGGGCCATCACGCCGTTGATGTGGTTGGTCATCGCCTGGCGCAGCGCGCTGCCGCCGAGGTTCTGCATCCAGCCGGGCTGCTGGGAGTACCAGGCCAGGGTGTGGCCGCGTACCTGCTTGCCGTTCTGCACCGCCCAGTTGTAGACGCGGTCACCGGCGGCGAAGTTGAACTGGCCCTGCTGGGGTTCGGTGGCGTCGATCTTCATCTCGTTCTCGGGCGTCACCATGTTGAACTCGCGGCCCGCGATCGTCGTGTACGCCGAGTCGCCCAGCCTGCCCGAGGCGACGGCGGTGCCGAAGTAGCGGCCGCTCTGCGCCGCCGCGCCGCCGAGGGTGCTCTCGGCGGCCTGTGAGGCCAGCGGAGCCACCAGTATGGCGGCCGAACCGAGGACGCCGGCGACCAGCGCCGTGCGGAGAATTCCGATCTTCCGGCGGACGGTGGACGGGGGAATGGCATTCGAGCCCATGAAAGAGCCTCCAGGACAGAAATCACGGAAGGGGTTGAAGCGCGGCAGAGTGAATCCGCGTGAACGATGCCCGCGTCCATTGACAAAAGGACGCTCACCGTCAGGGCGTAACGATTCAAGGCCGACACCCGGCACTCGGGCACAGACGGGGGGTATCGCCTCGGGCCTCAGTCTGGAAACACCGCCGAAACATGTCAAGACTTTCGAAAGGGTTTCGAGAATTCGACGCCTCTGAATAGCCCAATAGCCGCTTTTCACGGCGCGATCCTCATCGAAAATATTTCGATGAGGATCGCTCTACAACGGCTATTTCCTTCAGTTCGGATCTCCGGTCAGCGCAGGACCGTGTTGAACTCCAGTGCCGGGTCGGCGTTGAGGACGAGGGACTTGGCCTGATCCGGCCACCACGCACCGGCCGCGGGATCGACGACGCCGTACTCCGGGTCGATGGTGCCGCCCGGGATGCTGCGGTTGCACTGGCCGTCGGACTGGCCGACGGTCTTGATCCACAGGTAGGCGTCCACGAGCGGGACGCGGGAGTTCGCTGTCGGCCGGGCGCCGATGCCGCGCCCGGGAGCGTTGCACCAGGTTTGCGGATCGCCGCTGTACTTGCCCGCGGGCGGGGTCCAGGCGCCCCGGCCGTCTCGGCTGGTGTCCACGACGAGGTGGGTGAGCTCCTGCGCGGGCGGGGTGCCCACGTTCTGCTGGAACCACAGGTCGGTCCAGTGCCAGGTGGACGGGTCGTCCACGTTCACGGAGCTTCCCGGCTGCCCGTCGTTCGGTGCCGCGGGGGAGTAGTACTGGCTCGCGCACCAGTCGGGGTGCCCCTTGGCCCAGTCCGGGCCCTTGGTGGCGAACCACAGGCACTGGGAGACCCAGGTGCCGTAGTGGGTGGACAGATCGGTGGCCAGGTAGTTGGAGACGTTCAGCGAGAAGCCCTGGGTGCGGGTGACACCTGCCTGGAGGAGGCGCCCCGCGGCGTCGCCGACGCTGCGCCAGTGGCTGTTGCCGGCGTCCAGGTAGACGACGCTGTTCGGCTGCCGCTCCAGGGCGTCGATCGCGTGGTT
Source organism: Streptomyces sp. NPDC006544 (assembly GCF_040611715.1). Classification (NCBI taxonomy): domain Bacteria; kingdom Bacillati; phylum Actinomycetota; class Actinomycetes; order Kitasatosporales; family Streptomycetaceae; genus Streptomyces; species Streptomyces sp. NPDC006544. Next base: position 19,113 of record NZ_JBEXOV010000068.1, read on the forward strand.
GAGGTCGGCGAAGCGTCCTGCGGTGATCGCGCCGGTGGGGTCGCTGCCGGGCCCGCAGTCGGAGGGGAGGTTGGCCAGCCCGTCCGGTTCGAGGATGACGACGGCCTTGCTGCGGCCGATCCCCCGTGCGAAGGCGCTGATCCAGGCCTGGTACTCGGCGTCCGACTGCGCACCGCCGGAGGAGTACTGGGAGCAATCGCGCAGCGGGATGTCGTAGGCCACCAGGACGGGAACCGTCCGGGTTCGCTCGGCCCGGCGCACCAGCTCCCGTACGCGGGACTCGACCTGCTCCGGAGTGCCGTCGGTGAACCAGGCGGCCTCCGGCCAACTGGCCAGTTTCGCCATGGACCTGGCGCCCTCGAAGTCCCGGTGGAGGAGGTCGGTGACGGCCTGGTGAGCCGCGTCGCTGTCGGGATCGACGTAGAAGCGGGTGTTCGCGGGAAGCGTGTGGGATGCCGGCGCGGAGCTCGCCCCGGCAGAGGCGGGGGCGACGGCGCCGAAGAGCAGCGTGAGCGCGCTCGCTGCCAGGACTAATCGGTGGAGGGGGATGCGCACGGGGTTCCTTCGCTGAGGGAGGGGAGCGGGGGCGGGTCAGTAGCCGTAGATCATCTTGTAGGCGACCTCCGGCAGGAACTGTCCGGCCGAGGAGCCGGCCCCGACGCCGCAGTTGCCGTCGGACTCGCCGGGGATCTTGATCCACAGCAGCATCTCGCCGCCGCCGCCGCGCTGGGTGGGAGTACCGATCCGGCGGCCGGCGGGGTTGCACCACTGGCCGTTGGAACCGTTGCCGTTGCGGCTGGTGTCGACGACGAACGGCTTGGTGTAGCCGTAGGAGCCCAGTGCGGAGTTGACCGCGTTGCCGTAGGAGGTGTTCTGGTCGGTGGTGAAGTAGTTGGAGACGTTCAGTACGAAGCCGCGTGCCCCGCTGACCCCGGCGGCGGCGAGCTGCTGCGCCATGGTCGAGGCGCCGATCCAGCCGGGGTTCCCGGCGTCGAGGTAGACCCAGGTGTGGGGTGCCTTGGCACTGAACTGGGCGATCGCGTTCTTCAGCATGGCGTTGCGCTCGGCGATCTGAGCAGCCGTCATGCAGCTCTCGTGGCCGAGCGCGTCGGGTTCGAGGACGACGACGGCCGGGCGGCTGCCGATGCCACTGGCGAAGGCGGAGATCCAGGCGTCGTAGGCGGCGCGGCTCCCGGCGCCGCCGCCGGACTGACCGGCGCAGATGTCCCGGTTGGGGATGTTGTACGCGACCAGGATCGGCAACTTGTCGTAGGAGTCCGCGCGGCCGACGTAGGCGCCGGCGGCGCTGCCGATGTCGCCGCTCCAGTTGCCGAACCAGCGGGCCGCCGGGGTGTTGGCGATGGACGTACGGATCGCCGCCGCCCGCCCGTCGCCGGGGTTCGCGTTGGTCCACCGAAGGGCGGAGTTGTCGGGGTCGGCGTAGAAGCCGCTGGTCATGGTGGTCGGGTCGGCGGCGTACGCCGGGCCGGCGTCGATCAGGGCGAGAGCGGCGGTCAGGGCGCCGGCGAGCAGGGCGGACGCGGCTCGGACGGACTTGCGCATGGTTCTTCCTCCGGTGGGGGTGGGGAAGTGGAAGCGCTTCCAGTTTGGGTGTGGGGTCGGATCGCGCTGATGGGATGATTGGGGCCGCCGCCGGGGCGTGTCAAGTGGTTGAACACGGAAGTACCGACATGGCCGGTATGGCGTCATTGGTTGGAAGCACTACCGGATCGAGACCCGGTCGGCATCCGTGAGCAGGTCCGAAGTCGGGGCGGTGATGGAATCATGGCCGCTGTTCGATGTCGCTGTCCGCCCTCCGCCGTCCGCGTGAGCCCGAGGAGCAGTTCTTCCATGGAGCCGTCACCCAAGCGCATGCCGACTCTCGACGAGGTGGCCGCACGCGCCGGCGTGTCGCGCACGGCGGCCTCCCGGGTGATCAACAACGCCCCGCATGTCAGCCGCGCCAAGCGGGAGGCGGTCCAACGGGCGGTGCGCGAGCTGGATTTCGTGCCCAATCCGTCCGCGCAGGCCCTCGCGACCCGCCGGGTCGGAGCGGTGGTGCTGGCGGTCTCCAGCGATGAACCGGGGCTGTTCGCGGACCCGTTCTTCGCGGAGGTCATCGTCGGCGTCAGCGAGGCGCTGGAGCAGACAGAGCTGGAACTGATCCTGCTGCTGGCCAACACCCCGCGCGGCCGGGAGAGGTTCGAGCGGCTGCTGCGCTCCCGCCGGGCCGACGGCGTCATGCTGATGGCGCTGCGGGGCGACGATCCGCTGGGCCGCCTGGTCGAGGAGGTCGATCTCCCCGTCGTCTTCGGCGGACTCCCGCTCATCGGGGAACCCACGTGGTACGTGGACGCCGACAACCGGGGCGGTGCCCGCCTGGCCGCCGAGCACTTCGCGCGCACGGGCCGCCGACGGCCCGTCATGGTCACCGGCCAGGTGGACGCCAGGGCCTCCGTCGCGCGGGAACAGGGGTTCACCGACGGTCTGACCCTGTCCGGCCTGCCGCTGCTCGGGGTCGAGCCCGGGCAGTTCACCGAGGAGGGCGGCGCCGAGGCGATGGAGCGGCTGCTCCGCGAACACCCTGATCCCGACGCGGTGTTCGCGGCCTCCGACGCGATGGCCATCGGCGCTCTGCGCACCTTGCGGGAACGGGGGCTGCGGGTGCCCGAGGACGTTGCGGTGATCGGCTTCAACGACCTGGCGAGCGCCCGGCACACCAGCCCGCCGCTGACCACGGTCCATCAGCCGGTACGGGCGCTGGGGCAGGAGATGGCCAGGATGCTGGTCAGTGCCATCGAAGGACACCGTCCCAGCCCGTTGATCCTCCCGACCCGCCTGACCGTGCGCGAGTCGGCCCCCGATCTGCCCGCGCCCGATCTGCCCGCGCCCGCCTGACCGGCGGGCGCTTGCGGCAGGGTAAGGGTCAGATGAATCGCCACAGGTGGTCGTCGGTGCCGTTGTCGTCCCAGAGGACGGTTTGCGCTCCCTGGGCGGTGGAGGCGCCGGAGACGCCGAGGACGCGGCCGCTGTTGGCGCACTGGATCCTGAAGGCGTCGCCGCCGCCGTGGCGCAGGCGCCACCGGTGGTCGGCGGTGCCGTTGTCCGCCCACTGGACGATCCGGGCGCCGTTGGCGGTGGCGCCGTTCTCCACGGCGAGGACCTTGCCGCTGTGGGAGTTGCGCAGACGCAGGTAGCCGCCGGTGTCGACGACGGCCGTCCAGAGATGGTCGGCGGTGCCGCTGTCGTCCCACTGGATGGCGAGGCCGCCGTCGGCGGTGGACATGTCCCGCACACCGAGGACCCGCCCGCTGGCGACGTTCTGGATGCGCCTGGCGCCGTCGGGGACGAACTGCCACTGGCTGGCGGGGGCGCCGGTGTCGGGCACCTGTACGGCTGCGGCGCCGTTGGCGGTGGAGCCGCCTTCGATGCCGAGCAGCTTGCCGGTGTGGACGTTCTGAAGCTTGTGGTAGCCGTTGCCGGCGTCGACGACGGTCCACCGGTGGTCGGCGGTGCCGGTGTCGGCCCACTGGAGGACCGGGGCGTTGTCGGCGGTGGACATGTCCTTCACGCCGAGGACCTTGCCGCTGTTGAGGTTGCGCAGCCGCAGCGCGGTGCCGTCGACGAGGAGGAGCCAGTCGTGGTCGGCGGTGCCGGAGTCGGTCCACTGGAGAGCGAGGCCCCCGTCGGCGGTGGACATGTCCCTGATGCCGAGGACGAGTCCGCTGGCCGCGTTGACGAGACGGAAGCCGGGACTGTCGGTCCGCCAGTAGACGGTGTAGTTGAAGCCCTGGGCGTCGTGGAACGGGCCGAGTTCGACCTTCGTTCCGTTGGCGGTGGCCGCGAACGCGAGGGCGGTGCCGCTGGTGCGGGTGATCGAGGAGCGGTCCAGGGCCGGGAGGGAGGACAGTGCGGTGCTGCCGTAGTTGCCGGCGAGGACGGCGGGGCCGTAGGTGATCGCCGCGACACCGGGGTTGTCGTTGGAGGCCTGGAGGGCCACGCGCATGGGGAGTTTCACGGTGACGGTATCGCCGGAGGCCCAGGACCGGGTGAGCGTGGCGTAGGTGCCCGGACTGGCGGTGACGCTCTGGGCGACGCCGTTGACGCTGAGGGTGGCGCCCGAGGTCCATCCGGGGATGCGGATGCGCATCGACCAGGTCCCGCCGGCGCCGCCGGTGACCTTGAGCGCCGTGGTGTCGGCGGCCGGATAGGCGGTGGTCTGGGTGACGGTGATGCCTCGCTGGGTCCAGTTCAGGACGGAGGGGAGGAAAAGGTTCACGGTGAGGGTGGTGCTGCCGTCGTGGAAGTAGACGGAGTCCATCAGCTTCGTGTTGGACTCGACGCCCGTTCCCTGGCAGCACCAGAACGTGCCGTAGTCGGTGCTCCAGGTGCCGCCGCCCCACGCCGGGCCCTTGCCGCGGCGGCCGCCCGGGTTGAGGGGGGTGAAGTAGGTGACGTGTCCGTGCGGGTCGGCCGGGTTCTGGGCGCCGATGACGTGGTTGAGCAGCGTCTTCTCGTAGAAATCGAAGTACGACGCCCGGCCGGGGTCCAGCTGCCACAGTTCCCGGGTCAGCTTGAGCATGTTGTAGGAGTTGCAGAGCTCGCAGGTGTCGGGGACGAGGAAGCCGGAGACGGCGTTCGGGGCCCGGAAGTGTTCCGCCTGGCTGTTACCGCCGATGGCGTAGGTGTGCGCGGTGGTGCAGATCGTCCACGCGTTGGCGGCGATGTCGCGGTAACGGGTCGTCCCGGTGGCCTTGTACTCGCGCACGGCACCGATCCACTTGGGCACCTGTGTGTTGGCGTGCAGGCCGTTCAGTCGGTCCAGGTTCGCGGCGAGGGGGTCGAAGACCGCCGCATGGTCGAAGCGCTGGGCGGCGGCCAGCCAGCGTGCGTCGCCGGTCTGCTGGTGGAGGTCGGCCAGCACCTCGTTCATGCCGCCGAACTCGACGCCCAACAACGACTGCATCTTGCTCTGGCTGAGCGCGCCGGTGCGCCGGTCGACCCAGCCGGCGAGCGCGAGGAGCACGTCGCGGGCCTGCGTGTTGCCGATGAGGCGCCATACGTCGAGCAGGCCGGCCATGGTCTTGTGGATGCAGTAGTACGGGACGTTGCCGTTGGTCAGCGTGCCTGATTCGAGGCTGGTGAAGTCGGCCTCGGGGAAGCCCGACAGGTAGCCGGCGGAGAAGCCCGCCGTGGAGTTGTTGGCCTGGCACTTGGCGAGTTCGGCCACCATGCGGTCGGCCTTGTCGCGGCAGGTGGTGTCCCCGACCGCGGCGTAGGCCTGGGCCCATGCCGTGAGGAAGTGGCCCTGCACGTGGGTGCGGAAGGGGAACGCCGGGTCGTCCCATCCTCCGGTCGGGGTCGCGGCGTTGGTGGAGAGCCGGTGGTTGGCGCGGAAGTTGTACAGCAGTCGGTCGACGTCGATGAAGCGGAGGTAGGCCAGGGTGCGGTTCTGATTGTCGAGCCAGCGGCTGCTGGTGAGCTGGACCTGGCCGAGGTCGAACGGGAACGCCGACACTCCGGCGTCGGAACCGACCGGGAGCGTCTGGGCCGTGGCGGAGAGGGTGTTGAGTACGGGGCCGACAGCCGCGGCTACGGCCGCGACGCCGGTCGCCTTGATCATGGCGCGGCGGCTGAAGGGGGGAACCGGCATGGCGAACTCCATGGTCCGTGAGAGATAGGGGCGCCGCACACAAGGGCTGTTGGGCGTCGACCGGCGGCTGCGAGGTCGGTGGGGGCGGCCGCCTGCTGCATGAGTGTTAGCGCTCACAATTGACGTGTCAATACTTTCGACGGGCGGCGCCGACAAGGCGGGCCCGCGCACGGCGCACCGCGCGCAGCTGCTCCGGGTGACCGGTCCGCTCCGGCGGCGTGCGGCGCGGCCACCTGCACCGCGGCCACATGGGGTCGGCTGGGCGGGAGGTGAGGTGCGTGCCGGCAGGTGGCGGACGCGGACCGCCACCTGGCCGCGGCACCAGCGACGTCAGGGCCTGCCCGGCGGTTCCTGCGGGCTCGGGCTCGGGCTCGGGTACGTGATGTCGAACCACGCGAAGTGGGCTTGGTTGGTGGAGGGGCGGTCCTTGGAGGTGGCGTAGAGGCCGAGCTGGATGCTGGTGAACAGCGGGGTGAGGAAGGTGGCTTCGACGGTGGTCAGGTCCTGCCAGACGCCGTCCGGCGCCGAGTGGGCGAAGGTGTGGCTGAAGCCGCGGATGCGGACCCCGAGGCGAACGGGGCCCGGGGGGAGGGGAGCGCCGGCCAGGACCTCGGCCCCGTGGCGGAGGCTAAGCCCTTCCGCGGTGCGGACGAAGAGGAGATGGGTGTCGTCGTCGAGGACTACGGCGAGGCCCGCCTCTTCGTCCGGCGTGGCGGGGGTGAAGTGCAGTTCGGTGGAGACGTCGCAGTCGGGCTGTTCCTGGGGGCGGGCCAGGAGGGACGGGGTGGCGCGGTCGCCGAGGCGTTCGGGGCGGAGCTGGAGGCGGAGCCCGTCGCCGGTGGTCCAGAACGGCTCCGGCGGTGTGCGCAGGCTGCTCCAGTCCGGGGAGAGCGTGGCGAAGTCGTCGTGGAGGGGGCGGCGGAGGCCGGTGTGGGCGACGGGGGAGAAGACCGGCCAGCCCGCGTCCCAGGTGATCCGGCTGAGGAAGGTCTCGCGGCCGAGGGCGGAGCCGGGGCGGACGCCCAGGAGGACGGCCCGCCAGTCGCCGTTCGGGGTTTGTACGAGGTCGGCGTGCCCGGTGCAGGTGACCGGGCCCTTGGCGGGCGGTAGCACCGGATTGCCGGGGGCGCCCTTATAGGGGCCGGTCACGCGGTCGGCGCGGGCGGCCACCACGCTGTGGTCCACATCGGTGCCGCCCTCCGCGGTGACCAGTAGATAGGTGCTGCCGGTCTTGTACAGGTGCGGAGCTTCCGACCATCGGGCGCCGGGGTGGGTTCCCGCCCACAGGACGTACTCGGGGCCGGTCAGCCGTCGTTCCCGGGGAAGGTATTCGCGCATCCAGATCTCGGTACGGCCCGCGGCTGCGTCCACGACCCGTGCGGCGGTGAACCAGGCCCGGCCGTCGCCGTTGCCGTCGCCGCCGTTGCCGTCCCCCTCCCCGTCGCCGTTCTCGTGTCCATCGTCCTCGTCCGGCCCGTCGTCGAAGAACAGCGACGGGTCGAAGCCCTCGCCGTCCAGCCAGTGCGGCTCCGACCACGGCCCCGCCGGGTCGGTCGCGGTGACGACGAAGTGGCCGGGGCCGTCCATCAGCGTGCAGACGAGGTGGAAGACCCCGTCGTGGTGCCGGATCGTCGGCGCGAACAGGCCCCGGGAGGGCTCGCACCCGTCGAGGTCGAGCTGGGACGGCCGGTCGAGCGCGGAGCCGATGCGCCGCCAGTTCATGAGGTCGCGGCTGTGGAAGACGGGAAGGCCGGGGAACCATTCGAAGCTGGACGTCACCAGGTAGTAGTCCGCTCCCACCCGGCAGACGGACGGGTCGGGCCGGAACCCGGGCAGCACGGGCTCACCGAAGACGGGATCATCGAAGATCGTGCTCATGAAACCGGCACGGTCTCGACCGGCACGGACAGCACCCGGTCGGCCGCCGGGTGGCGTACGGGGCCCTCCAGAGTGAAGGAGCCCTGGAGCGGAAGATCGCCGCTGGACCGTCCGACGGCCACGCCGATCTCCCCGGGCTCCACTCTTCTGCGCAGGTCGAGCCCGGTGAAGGAGGTCCGGTCGGCATGGACGGAGAAGGTGATCCGGGCGGCCGCGCCCGGCCCCAGTTCGACCCTGGCGAATCCGGCGAGCCACCGCTGCGGCCGGACGACGGAGGCTACGGGGTCGGAGAGGTACAACTGGACCACCTCGGTCCCGGCCACCTCGCCGACGTTGCGTACGGTGACCGACACGGCGACGGCGCCGTCCGTCGCGGCGACCGGATCCACGGAGAGTTCCGAGCAGGTGAAGCTGGTCCAGCTCAGCCCGTGTCCGAACGGGAACAGCGGGGTCGGGTCCACCGAGCTCCAGTCGGTGTGCCCACCGAGCCTGCCGCGCAGGTAGGTGCCGGGCTGGCCGCCGACCTGGCGGGGGATGGAGACGGGCAGCCGCCCGGACGGTTCCGCGGCCCCGCTGATGATCCGGGCCAGCGCCGTCCCGCCCTCCTCACCGGGGAAGAAGGCCTGTACCACGGCCGATGCGCGCTCGGCCAGCGTGCCGAGCGCGTAGGGCCGTCCGGAGACGAGGACCAGGACGGTCGGCACCCCGGAGTCGAGAACGGTGGAGGCGAGTGCGGCCTGGTCGCCGGGCAGGTCGAGGGTCTCGGCGTCGCAGCCCTCTCCGGAGGTGCCCCGGCCGAACATGCCGGCCCGGTCCCCGAGCACCAGTACGTTCACGTCCGGATCGTCCGCGGTGACCGTGAACCCGGCGGCGGTGAGCGCCTCGCCGAGCGTCGGGATCTCCAGCCCGAGGTCGCCGGGCAGCGCGACGTGGTTGGGGAAGGAGTAGCAGCCGAGGAAGGACTGGGGGTCGTCGGCGTACGGCCCGCTGATCGCGACCCGGCACGGCCGCAGCGGCAGGATGCCGTCGTTGGCGAGCAGCACGGTGGACCTTTCGGCCAGGAGCCTGGCCAGTGCCCGGTTCTCCGGCGGGTCGAGGTCGACCGGCTCGGGCTTGACGGGCTCCCAGTCGGGGTCGAGCAGGCCGAGCTCGGCCTTCTGGAGCAGGACTCGTTCCGCGGCCCGGTCGACGAGCTCCTCGGACACGGTTCCCGCCCGCACGAGCTCGGTCAGCGGCTCGCCGTAGCACCGGGCCGTGGGCAGTTCGACGTCGATCCCGGCGGTCAGCGCCAGCGCGCCGGCCGCGCCCCGCGATCCGGCGACACCGTGCCGGGTCTCCAGGAAGGAGACGGCGTAGTAGTCGGCGACGACCACACCGCTGAACCCCAGCTCACCCCTGAGCAGTTCGGTCAGCAGCCGCTCGTCGGCGGCCACCGGGACGCCGTCCACGTCGGTGTAACTGTTCATCACCGACCGGGCTCCCCCCTCGCGCAGTGCCCGTACGAAGGGCTCGACCAGGACGTCGGCGAACTCGCGCGGTCCCGAGGCGACGGGGGCCATGTTCCGGCCGCCGCGCGAGGCCGAGTACCCGGCGAAGTGCTTGAGGGTCGCCACGATCCCGGCGCCCTCCAGGCCCTGCACATAGGCGGTGCCGATCGCTCCGACGAGATAGGGGTCCTCGCCGATGCACTCCTCGGTCCTGCCCCACCGGTAGTCGCGGACCACGTCGAGCACCGGAGCCAGCCCCTGGTGGACGCCGACCCGCCGCATCCCGGCGCCGATGGCGGCGGCCATCCGGCGCACGAGCCCGGGATCGAAGGAGGCGCCCCAGGCCAGCGGCCCGGGGAAGACCGTCGCCCCGAACGTCATGAACCCGGTCAGGCACTCCTCGTGAGCGACCGCCGGTATCCCGAACCGGCCGGATCCGGTCACCTGCCGCTGGAGCGAGGCGAGCCGCTCCATCCCGGCCTCCGCGGTGATGGGCGCGGTGCCGTACACCCGGGTGAGCTGGCCGAGCCCGTGGGCGACGATGTCGTCGAGTCCGGGCGCGGACTCCCCGGAATCGTCCTCCATCGGCGCGACCGGTGCGCCCGGATCCGAGGGCAGCGCCCAGAAGCCGGCGAGCTGACCCGCCTTCTCCTCCAGCGTCATCCGTTTCAGCAGATCGGCGACTCGTAGGGACACGGGCAGGAGGGGGTCACGCCAGGGCTCGGTCAAGGAGTTCTCCTAGGAACGGGGCGGGGCGGTGGAGAGGCGGACCTTGAGCTCGGTCGAGAGCTCCATCCGGGGGCTGACCAGGGGCTGGCCGTCCAGGAGCTGGAAGAGTGTGCGGGCGGCGAGCCGGCCCATCTCCTCCAGCGGCTGGCGCACCGTCGTCAGCGGCGGGGACAGCCAGTCGCACATCGGCAGGTCGTCGAAGCCGACCACGCTGAGGTCCTGCGGGATGCTCAGTCCGCCCTGGCGGGCGGCTTCGTAGACGCCCATCGCCTGCTGGTCGCTGCCGGCGAAGATGGCGGTCGGCGGCTCGGGGAGGGCGAGCAGTTCCCGGGCGCGCTGGAACCCGCCCTCGTGCTGGAAGTCGCCGAACCGGATCAGGTCGCGGTCGACCTCGATCCCGGCCCGCTCCAGCGCGGCGCGGTACCCGTCGATGCGGGCCTGGCTGCAGAGCATCTCCTTGCGCCCGCCGATCGCGGCGATCCGGCGGTGCCCCAGCTCCAGCAGGTGTTCCGTGGCGGCGAGGCCGCCCGCCCAGTTGGTCGCGCCGATGCTCGGCACACCGTTGCCCGGCAGGTCGATCGGGTCGATGACGACGAGTGCGACCCCGGCCTGTTCGACCTGGGCGCGCTGGGCCTGGGTGACCGAGGCGGTGACGAGGATGACGCCGTCGCTGTGGTGCAGGACCGGCAGTGCGGCCCAACTCGAAGGCGTGGCCTCGCCCGGCGGGACGAGCGACACGACGGTGCCGACGCTCCGCTGGGCGCACTCGGCCTCGACGCCGCGCAGTATTTCCACCGCCCAGGCGCTGTCCAGACCGCCGATGATCAGGTCGACCAGGCCGGACCTGCGGGCCCTGGCCTGCGCGCCGGGGTGGAGGTAGTTGTGGGAGCGCAGCAGGCCCTCGATCCGTTCGCGTGTCGCGGGTGCGACGTCGGAGCGGCCGTTGACCACCTTGGACACGGTGGCCTGGGAGACCCCCGCCTCAGCGGCGATGACGGCCAGGGTCGGACGCTGCTCACTCAACTTCTCTCCTCTGCGCGGACGCCTTGAGGACGCCTTGGGCTAGCGACAGGTATCGCAAACTTTCGAAGAGTTTCCGGTCGGCACGACCTCATTGTCAAGCCACAAGTGGGCTGCTGCCGATGGAAATTCGGTGAGAAGCCTTGACCGGGGGGCTTCACGTTCCTAGTTTATGGCAGCACGAATTCGAGAAGGTTACGAAACATTTTCGAACTGAACCGGCATTCACCACCCCGGAGGTCCCATGGCCAGCACACCCCCGAGTCGACGAAGCTTCCTCGCGCTCTCGGGCCTGACCGCCCTGTCCGTCTCGCTCACCGCGGCCTGCGGCGGCGGGGGCTCCGGCTCGGGGCCGGCGGCCGACGGCAAGGTGACCTTCGCGTGGTGGAACATCGCCACGACGGAACCGGGCAAGTCCCTGTTCCCGCAGATCTCCTCGGCGTTCACGACCGCCCACCCGAACATCACGATCAACACGACCTCGTTGGAGAACGAGGCCTTCAAGTCCAAGCTGACGGCCAACACTTCGTCGGGCAAGCTCCCCGACGTCTTCCAGACCTGGGGCGGCGGCGTTCTGCGGCAGCAGGTCGATGCGGGGCTGGTCGAGGACCTCACCGAGGCGTTCGGGTGGTCGTCCGACCTCACCCCGGTCTCGCTGCAGGCCTATCAGTTCGAGGGCCGGACCTACGGGGTGCCCTACGACATCGGCATGGTCGGTTTCTGGTACAACAAAAAGCTCTTCGCCCAGGCCGGGATCAGCGCTCCGCCGGCCACCTGGGCCGAGTTCCTCGAAGACGTCAAGAAGCTCAAGGCGGCGGGCGTCACTCCGATCGCCCTCGCGGGCAAGGAGAAATGGCCGGGCCACTACTACTGGGCCTACCTCGCGATGCGCGTCGCGGGACTCCCCGCGCTGCAGCAGGCCGCGACCACCAAGGACTTCACCGGAGCCGGCTTCGTCCGGGCGGGCACGCACCTCAAGGAGCTGGTCGACCTCCAGCCGTTCCAGACGGGCTTCCTCGGCGCCGGCTACTCCACTCCCGGCGGCCAGGCCGCGACCATGGGCAACGGCAAGGCCGCCATGGAGCTGATGGGGCAGTGGGCGCCGTCGGTGCAGAAGGACGCGGGCGCGGACCTCGGAGCGGACCTGGGCTTCTTCCCCTTCCCGACGGTCGACGGCGGCGTCGGCCAGGCCACCGAGGTGTTCGGCGGTGGCGGCGGCTTCGCGCTGCGCAAGGGCGCCCCGAAGGAGGCGCTGGACTTCCTGAAGTTCTTCGTTCTGGAGAACGAGTCCAAACTGCTGGCCTCCAACGGCTACCTGCCGGTGGTCAAGGGCGCGGAGAGCCAGCTCACCGAGCCCAACAGAAAGGCGGTGGCCGACAGCCTGGTCAAGGCGACGGGCTTCCAGCTCTTCCTCGACCAGGCCTACCCGCCCGCGGTCGGCCAGGAGGTCAACGACAGCGTCGCCGACCTCATCGCGGGCAAGAAGACGCCCGAGCAGGTCACTAAGTCGATCACCGAGGCTGCGAAGGGTGCCTAGCTCCGTGTCCACGCTGACCAAGGAGCGGACGCGGGACGCCGTGCCGGCGAGCCCGCCAGCCACGGCACGGTCGCTTCTGCACGGGTTGGGAAGCTGGGCGTCGGTCGCCTGGTTCCTCGTCCCGGCTCTGGTCCTCTTCCTCGTCTTCGTCCTCGCCCCGATCGTCGTCGCCGTCTACACCGGCTTCTTCAAATGGGGCGGGATCGGCCCCCTGGACGACTTCATCGGCTTCGGGAACTACGCCGCGCTCTTCCGCGATCAGGTCTTCCTCGGCGATCTGAGGCGCGGGCTCTACCTGATCGCCCTGTCGATCACGGTGCAGTTGCCCTTCGCGCTGTTCACCGCGGTCCTGCTCAACCAGCGGCTGCGCGGCCGGGCCGTCTACCGGATGCTGTTTTTCGCGCCGTACATCCTGTCCGAGGTGGTCACGGCGGTCCTCTTCACGATGATCTTCCTTCCCGGTGCCGGCATGGCGGACCATCTCGCAGGCGCCCTCGGCCTGGAGGGGCTGCAGGGGAAGTGGCTCGCCGATCCCTCGACGGTCATGCCGACCCTGTTCGTGGTCATGACCTGGAAGTACTTCGGCTTCCACATGATGCTCTTCCTCGCCGGACTGCAGAGCATTCCGAGCGAGATCCTCGAAGCCGCCTCCATCGACGGCGCGGGCGCATGGCAGCGCTTCCGGCACGTGACGCTGCCGCTGCTCGGCCCGACGATCCGGATCAGCGCCTTCCTTTCGATCATCGGGGCCATCCAGCTCTTCGACCTCGTCTGGGTCATGACCGCGGGCGGGCCCAACCACTCCTCGGAGACGATGGCGATCTCGATGTTCCAGTTCGGGTTCAAGCGCTACCAGGTCGGCTATGCCAGTGCGATCAGCGTGGTGATGTTCATGATCAGCTTGGTCTTCTCCCTCTTCTACCAGCGCTACGTGCTCCGCCGTGACCTGAGCGGGGCCGTCACCTCGGGAGGTGGCCGATGAACGCACGCAGGACGGCACGCGGCCTGTCGCTGCACGCCGTGGTCTGGCTGATCGGCGCGTTCGTCGTCGTGCCGCTGGTCTACGCGGTGATCTCCGGGTTCAAGAGCACCGGCGAGCTGACGACCAACCCGTTCGGGCTGCCCGAACACTGGAAGACCGGCAACTACACCGGCATCCTCGGCGACGGAATGTTCTGGCGGCAGATCGCCAACAGCGCGGGCATCGCGATCGGCACGGCATGCTGCACGGTGGCGGTCTCGGCGATGGCGGCGTTCGTGCTGGCCCGCTACGCCTTCCGGGGCAGGGAGCTGTTCTACACGCTGTTCACGATCGGGCTCATGTTCCCGTTCGCCGTGGCCGTCCTGCCCTTGTTCCTGCTGCTGCGCACCTTCGACCTGCTCGACAACCCGCTGGGAGTGATCCTCCCGCAGGCGGCCTTCGGGCTCCCCATGACGATCATCATCCTGCGCGGCTTCTTCCGGACCATCCCGGCGGAGGTCGAGGAGGCGGCGATCATGGACGGCTGCGGCAAGTTCCGGTTCTTCTGGAAGATCCTGCTGCCGATGGCGCGTCCGGCGCTCGGCACGGTGTCGGTGCTGGCGATCGTCGCGAGCTGGAACAACTTCTTCCTGCCGCTGCTGGTGTTCAACGACCCGAAATGGCAGACGATCCCGGTCGGCGTCCAGCAGTTCCAGGGCCAGTACTCGACCGACTACGCGCTCGTCCTCGCCTACATCGTGCTCGCCATGGTCCCCGCCCTCGCGTTCTACGCCGTCGCCGAGCGGCAGTTGATCGGCGGCCTCACGGCGGGCGCCACCAAGGGCTGACCCGTCCCGCGCGACCTCCACCCCCGAGGAGACATGGTGAAACGTCTGATCGCCCTGACCGTCCCAATTTTGTTAGCGCTCACATCACAGGTGGTGGCCGCCCCCGCCCCCGCGCGAAGCGGCAGCGCCATCGACTTCCGCACGGCGCTCCAGCCCATCGACGGGTTCGGCTTCTCGATGGCCTTCCAACGGGCCGACCTGCTCCACGGCGCGCGCGGCCTCAGCCCGGCCAAGCAGCGCGAAGTGCTCGACCTGCTGCTCAGCAAGGACAAGGGCGCGGGCCTCTCGATCCTGCGCCTGGGCATCGGGTCGTCGACCGACAGGGTCTACGACCACATGCCGACGATCCTGCCGGCCGATCCCGGCGGACCGGACGCCACACCGGAGTACGTCTGGGACGGCTGGGACGGCGGCCAGGTCTGGCTCGCCAAGGAGGCCAAGTCCTACGGCGTCAAACGGTTCTACGCCGACGCCTGGAGCGCCCCGGCCTTCATGAAGACCAACGGGAGCGAGAACAACGGCGGCGAGCTGCGGCCCGAATGGCGTCAGTCCTACGCGAACTACCTCGTGCAGTACGCGAAGTTCTACCGCCAGGAAGGCATCGGGATCACCGACCTTGGATTCACCAACGAACCCGACTGGACGGCGACCTACGCCTCGATGCGGTTCACCCCGCAGCAGGCCGTCGACTTCCTCAAGGTGCTCGGGCCGACCGTCCGCGCATCCGGACTGAAGACCGGGCTGGTCTGCTGCGACGCCGCGGGCTGGGACCGGCAGGTCGCCTACACCGAGGCCATCGAGGCGGACCCCGCCGCCGCCAAGTCCGTGCGGACCGTCACCGGCCACCGCTACAGCGGTCCCACCGCGGTCCCGCAGCCGACCGACAAGCCCGTGTGGATGTCGGAATGGTCTCCGGACGGCGCCACCTGGAACGAGAACTGGGACGACGGCACCGGCTACGACGGTCTCGCCGTCGCCGCCGACATCCAGAACACCCTGACCGTCGGCAACGCCAGTGCCTACGTCTACTGGACCGGCGCGTCCCTCGGCGCGACCCGGGGACTCATCCAGCTCGCCAACCCCGGTGACGGCTACCGGGTGTCCAAGCGGTACTGGGCCCTGGCCGCCTTCAGCCGCTTCATCCGCCCCGGCGCCGTCCGCGTGCCGGTCACGAACGCCGACCCGGCACTGCAGATCACGGCCTTCCGCAACACCGACGGCAGCCGCGTGATCGAAATCCTCAACACCGCGACCACCGAGAGCTCCACCGAGTTCTCCCTGCGCGGCGGGCACGACCGGCACCCCGACGGATACGTCACCGACGGGACCCGCTCGATCACCCCGGCCGACATCGTCTCCACGCACGGCACGACCCTCACGGCGACGCTCGCCCCGCGCGCACTGACCACGATCGTCCTCGACTGAACCGCCCGCACCCCGAGGAGCAACCCGCCATGTCCCTTCACCTGTCCGCTCCCGTGTCCCGGATCCTCACCGCTCTGTCCGCCGCCGTCTGCCTCTCGGCCGGCCTCGCCGCAGCGCCCGCGGCCGCCGAGCCCCGTCCCAGGACGCTCGGCGAACTGGCCGCGAAGCACCACAAGTACTTCGGCTCCGCCACCGACAACCCCGAGTTCACCGACGCCGCCTACCTGAAGCTCCTCGGCAGCGAATTCGGCCAGACCACCCCCGGCAACGCCATGAAGTGGTACGCCACCGAGCCCGAGCGCGGAGTCTTCGACTTCACCGACGCCGACAAGGTCGTCGCGTTCGCCAAGGCCCACCACCAGAAGGTCCGCGGCCACACCCTCATCTGGCACAACCAGCTTCCCGCCTGGCTCACCGAGGGCACCTGGAGCGCCGACGAGCTGCGCGCCATCCTCAAGAACCACATCCAGACGGAGGTCCGGCACTTCAAGGGCCAGGTGATCCACTGGGACGTCGTCAACGAGGCCTTCAACGAGGACGGCACCTACCGCGAGACGCTCTTCTACAAGACGCTCGGCCCCGGCTACATCGCCGACGCCCTGCGCTGGGCCCACGAGGCCGACCGGCACGCCAAGCTCTACCTCAACGACTACAACGTCGACGGCACAGGCCCCAAGAGCGACGCCTACTACACCCTGATCAAGCAGTTGAAGGCCGACGGGGTCCCGGTGGAGGGCTTCGGCATCCAGGGCCACCTGGCGCTCCAGTACGGCTTCCCCGGCGACGTCCAGCAGAACATGCAGCGCTTCGCCGACCTCGGGGTCGACGTCGCGGTCACCGAGCTCGACATCCGGATGGCCCTCCCCGCGACCCCTTCGATGCTCGCCACCCAGGCCACCTGGTACGCCGACTACGTCAAGGCCTGCCTGGCGGTCAAGAAGTGCGTCGGCGTCACCATCTGGGACTACACGGACAAGTACTCGTGGATCCCCTCCGTCTTCCCCGGCGAGGGCGCGGCGCTGCCCTACGACGAGAACCTGCTGCCCAAGCCCGCCTACCACTCGATCAAGGAGGTGCTGGGCGGATGATCAGGACGGCGATCGTCGGAACGGGCGGGATCGCGGGCATCTGCCACGTTCCCGCGCTGCGGGCGCAGGCGCACCGGGCCCGGATCGTGGCAGCCGTCGACGTGGACGCCGCGCGCGTCGAGGCGTTCGCGGCAGAACACGGCATCCCCGCGGTCTACACCGACCTCCACACGATGCTCGAGGAGCAGGGGCCGGACCTCGTGCACCTGTGCACGCCTCCGTTCCTGCACGCCGAACAGGCCGTGGCCTGCCTGGAGTCGCAGGCGTGGGTGTGGTGCGAGAAGCCGGTGGCCCTGTCGCTGGCCGAGCTCGACCGGATCCGCGGCGCCGAAGGGCCCGCCCGCGCGGGCGCGGTATTCCAGCACAGGTACGGCTCGGGGGCCCGGTACCTGCGCGACCGGATCGCCGCCGGGACGCTGGGCCGTCCGCTCGTCGCGCAGTGCGTCACTGCGTGGTACCGCGACGACGCCTACTACGACGTGCCCTGGCGCGGCACCTGGGAGAGCGAGGGCGGTGGTCCGACGCTGGGCCACGGCATCCACCAGATGGACCTGATGCTCGCGGTGCTCGGCGAATGGGCCGAGGTACGCGCGATGGCCGGCCGCCTCGAGCGCGACGTCCAGACCGAGGACGTGTCCGCGGCCCTGGTCCGGTTCGACGACGGAGCCATCGCGACGGCTCTCAACAGCGTTCTGTCCCCGCGCGAGGAGAGCTATCTGCGGTTCGATCTCACCGACGCCACGGTCGAGCTGCGGCACCTGTACGGCTACTCCAACGCGGACTGGACCTTTACCGCACGGTCGCCGGGCGTGAAGTGGGAGCCGCCGGACGACCTGCCCAGCTCGCACACCGCCCAGCTCGCGGCCTTCCTGGACGACTACGAGGCGGGCATCCGGCCCGACCTCGGCAGGCCGACCATGGAACTGGTCACCGCCTTGTACAAGGCCGCGATCACCGGCCTGCCGGTCCGGCGCGGAGAGATCGACGCGGCCGATCCGTTCTACGGTTCGCTCAACGGAGGGCGCCCGGGGGTGTTCCGGTGACGTTCGAACTCCTCGAGAACGAGGACTCGCTGACCGTCCGGGCTCGCGACGTCGACCTCTTCCGGTACGTGCACCGGCCGGTCATGGACCCCTTCGAGGCGCCGAAGCCCTACCTCCATCCGGTGCGCACGCTCGCCGGCGACGTGGTCACCGGGTACCGGCCGCACGACCACCGCTGGCACAAGGGCGTCCAGATCACGGCGTCGTGGCTGTCGGGGCAGAACTTCTGGGGCGGCGGCACCTACCTGCGCGGCCAGGGCTACGTGGACCTGCCGAACCTCGGCACCATGCGCAGCCTCGCCGTGTCCGCCGAAACGGGGCACGGCCGAGCCGTGATCACCGAGGGCCTGGCCTGGTACACGATGGCGGGGGAGCACTGGATCGACGAGCGCCGCACGCTGACCGCACACGACGTCGGGGCCGACTTCTGGACCCTGGACGTCACCACCTCGCTGACCAATGTCCGCGACAGCGGTCTGATGTTCGGCAGCCCCGGCACACAGGGCAGAGAGCTCGCCGGATACGCCGGCCTGTTCTGGCGCGGCCCGCGCGACTTCACCGGCGGCGACGTGATCGGCCCCGCGATGGGCGAGCAGGGCGACTGGCTGGCCTTCATCGGCACGCACGACGAGGTCGACCGCTCCTCCACGCTCCTGTTCCTGGACGATCCCGACGCCCCCTGCCACTGGTTCGTCCGCAGTGAGCCCCTCCCCGCCGTCAACCCGTCCCTGGCGTTCGACGAGGAACTGCCACTGGCCCCCGGCGACACCCTCTCGCGCCGCTACCGGATCGTCGTGGCCGACGGCGCATGGACCCCCCGGCGCCTGTCCCGCCACATCGCGGAACACCCGTGGTGACCCCGCTCCCCGGCGGCGTGGGGATCTCCGGGCTGACCGTGTACGACTGGGAGGCCGCCGACGGGCTGTGCGGCGGCACACCCCACATGCACCTCGTCTGCTCCGAAGCCTACGTAGTCACCGGCGGCGCGGGCAGCGTCCAGACGCTCACCACCTCCGGCTTCGCCGACACCCCGTTGCACCCCGGCGACGTCGTCTGGTTCACCCCCGGCACGATCCACCGCCTCGTCAACGACGGCGGCCTGCGCCTCGTGGTGATCATGCAGAACAGCGGACTCCCCGAGGCGGGCGACGCCGTCTTCACCTTTCCCGCTCCGGTGCTGGCCGATCCCCACGCCTACCGCAGGGCGGCCGGCCTGAGCGGCGACCGTTCCGCGGCAGCGCGCCGCCGCCGCGACCTGGCACTGGAAGGCTTCCTGGCCTTGCGCGAAGGCGGGCTGCGGGAGTTCCACATCGCGGCGCACCGCCTGAAGAGCGAGCTCCTGGACGCCTGGTGGATCCGCTGGCGTGACGGCCCCCTGGCCGCGGCCGTCACGACCGGCCGTCAGCTGGAACGGCTGAAGGCCGGAGACCTCTCCCACCTCGACCACGGCGAAGTGTCACGGCTGGAGTGCCCGGAGCACCGACGCTTCGGCATGTGCGGCCGTCTCCACACCTATTCCGTCCCCGGCCCCTCAACGCGTCCGCCCCGCGGTCCGTCGGGGTCACCCCGCCCCCACCCTCCGAAGGAGCCCTTCTGATGTGGTCCCGCCATCCATCCCCGGTCCACCTGAGACGACGCCTGCTCGCCGTCCTCGCGCCCTTGCTGCTCCTGGCCGCCTTCCTCGGTGTGCAGCCCGCCGGCGCGGCGGCGGCCGTCGACCCGAACGCCTCGTACGTGCTGGTCAACCGCAAGAGCGGCAAGGCCCTGGACGTCTACAACCTGGCGACCAACGACGGCGCCCGCATCACCCAGTGGGCCCGGAACGATCAGAACCAGCAGCAGTGGCAGTTCGTCGACTCCGGCGGCGGTTACTACCGCATCAAGTCCCGCCACTCCGGCAAGGTGCTGGACGTCCAGAACGGGTCCACCGCGAACGGCGCCGCCATCGTCCAGTGGGCCGACGCGAACGCCACCAACCAGCAGTGGCGGCTGGCCGACAGCTCGGACGGCTACGTGAGGCTCATCGCGCGCCACAGCAACAAGGCCCTCGAAGTACAGGGCGGCTCCACCGCCGACAACGCGAACGTCGTCCAGTACGACGACTGGGGCGGCACCAACCAGCAGTGGCAGCTCGCCCGGGTCGGCGCCGGCAACCCCGGTTCCTGCGACCTTCCGTCGAGCTACCGCTGGACGTCCACGGGCCCGCTGGCGCAGCCCAAGCCCGGGTGGGCCTCGCTCAAGGACTTCACCGTCGCCCCCTACAACGGCAAGCAGCTCGTCTACGCGACGACCCACGACACGGGGAAGAACTGGGGCTCGATGAACTTCAGCCCGTTCACCAACTGGTCGGAGATGGCCTCGGCCGGTCAGAACGCGATGTCGACGTCCACCGTCGCGCCCACGCTCTTCTACTTCGCGCCGAAGAACATCTGGGTCCTCACATACCAGTGGGGTGGCGGAAGCGCCTTTTCCTACCGGACGTCGAGCGACCCCACCAACCCCAACGGCTGGTCGTCACAGCAGGTGCTCTTCTCCGGAAGCATCGCAGGGTCCGGAACAGGACCGATCGACCAGACCCTCATCGGTGACAGCACGAACATGTACCTGTTCTTCGCCGGTGACAACGGCAAGATCTACCGGGCCAGCATGCCGATCGGGAACTTCCCGGGCAGTTTCGGCTCGAACTCGACCGTGATCATGAGCGACACGACGAACAACCTGTTCGAAGCCGTTCAGGTCTACAAGCTCCAGGGCCAGAACCGCTACCTCATGATCGTCGAGGCGGACGGCTCGCAGGGCCGCTACTTCCGCTCGTTCACGGCCACCAGCCTGGACGGCTCGTGGACGCCCCAGGCCGGGAGCGAGAGCAGCCCATTCGCCGGTAAGGCCAACAGCGGCGCCACCTGGACCAACGACATCAGCCATGGCGAACTGATCCGCACCAGCGCAGATCAGACCTTCACCGTCGATCCCTGCAACCTGCAGTTCCTCTACCAGGGGCGCGACCCCAACTCAGGCGGCGATTACGGCCAATGGCCCTACCGGCCGGGTCTGCTGACACTGCGCCGCTGACGGCGCGACACGGGTCCGGCTCCGCGGTGGAGCCGGCGCGGCGGGCGGGCTCGGCCCAAGGCCGAGCGTGCTGGGTACGAAGCCGAGCGAACTCGAACTCGCCTACAAGATCGGCGGCCGTCCGCACCTGCGCGGCATCGACCAGCTGGACATCAGCCTGAG